>CAMODY010000031.1 GCA_946611595.1 uncultured Clostridia bacterium
CTGACCTTTCATATTGTAAACAGATACTTTTGACATCTGAATTTCCTCCTTTCCCTAATCGTTAAGCCTTGACTGCTTCACGTACAACTACTAAAGCTTTCTTCGGTCCCGGTACAGCACCCTTAACCAGGATCAGATTGTCTTCGGCATCAACTCTAACGATTTCAAGGTTCTGGATGGTGACTCTTTTTGCACCCATCTGACCAGGCATGTGTTTTCCCTTGAATACTCTGGACGGATCAGATGCGCTGCCGTTGGAACCTGCATGTCTGTGATATTTGGAACCATGCTTCATAGGTCCTCTGTGCTGGCCGAATCTCTTGATCGCACCCTGGAAACCTTTACCTTTGGAGATGGCGCTTACGTCGATCTTATCGCCAGCTTCAAAAATGTCTGCCTTGATTTCGTCTTTTACATTGTAGTCTGCAGCATTCTCAAAACGGAATTCTCTGATGAATCTCTTGTAAGGAATGTCTGCTTTGTCGAACTTGCCTCTGTCCGGGCTGTTAACAAGAGTTTCTCTCTTGTCCATAAAACCTACCTGAACAGCTGCATAGCCGTCGTTTTCTTCAGTCTTAACCTGTGTTACTACACAAGGGCCTGCCTGAAGAACTGTCACCGGTGTGAGCACGCCGTCTTCGTTGAAGACCTGAGTCATACCGACTTTAGTTGCTAAAATCGCTTTCTTCATTATTAATAACCTCCTGTTATACTACAGCGGAACACCTGGGTGTTCATTCTAGATTGAACAGTACGCTGTTTTACTGCTTCATTAATGAAAGATTTACTGCTCTTTCATTTTGATGTTGACATAAACGCCTGCCGGCATATCCAGTTTGGAAAGAGCTTCCATTGTCTTCTGGGTCGGTGCGATTACATCGATGAGTCTCTTATGAGTTCTCTGCTCGAACTGCTCACGGGAATCTTTGTATTTGTGAACTGCTCTTAAGATGGTGATGACTTCCTTCTTTGTCGGAAGCGGTACCGGTCCACTAACCTGAGATCCGTTTTTCTTTACAGTCTCGATGATCTTTGCGGCTGACTGATCGATCAGTTTGTGATCATAAGCCTTGAGAGTGATTCTCATTACCTGATTTGCCATTTTGTTCCTCCTAAAAATTTGATTTTTTTCGTTCCGTACACTCTCCCGTGTGTGTCACGTTTTTCGCACAAAAAATTGGCATAGTTAGACAGCCAATTTTCAATGTAATCCGCTGCGTCCCACCGCTCGCAGGCATTTTGCCCCGCCTTCGGCGCTTTGAAGATGATCAAGTCTTACAAAGCTGACCAGCTCTTGTTGTGCTGCATTTCCGTGATCTCACGTTGTTTCCGTCTCCATTGACGGACCGTGGTGTACATCTGACGCTTCGCCGGATCTTCCGGCATTTGCTCCCTTTAAATTACCTGCTTGCTCTGCAGCAACTTTAAAGATCAACGCTTTTGCGTCGCAGCCTTGATAGAATACTATATGTTTTTTCCAAATGCAAGCACTTTTTTCACTTTTTTTACAAGTGTTTTATATGGATTCTATATATAGTAGTTTCTAATAATTTAAGGCACTAGAAACAGCCCCAAAAGCATAACTCTTGCGAATTAGTAACCATAAGTTTACAATATATCCGTTGATAGCATTCCTATATATAATGAAGGAGAACTGATGGAATTCAGAAGGATCGAATATTTCCTTGTGCTGGCAGACAAGCTGAATTATGCAAAGGCTGCAAAAGAGCTTTGCATCTCCTCTCAGGCTTTGACAAAACAGATCAATATCCTGGAGGATGAGCTCGGAACAAAACTGTTTCATCGCACCACGCGCTCTGTCCAGCTTACAGAAGACGGTGAAATGTGCAAAAACCAGTTTGCGAATCTTAAGGCACAGTATGATGCCACAGTTTCGGCTGTCGAAAATGCCATCAAGTCTAAAAACAAGGTCGTCCGCATGAGTTTCTTTGCTCCGCTTCCCAAAAACGAACTGATGAATCCTCTGATCCATGCCCTTTCCGAGGAATTCGAAGATATTGACTTCGAGATCACGACTGACAACATGGATGGTCTTCGCGATAAGCTGAAAAACGGTGATCTTGATCTTGTCTTTACGAATGCTCACGATTTTGAAGATTGGAGAGGCTGTGAGACAATAGCCTTTAAAACCACTCCGGCGCAGGTCATTGTTTCCGCAAAGCACCCCTGGGTCAAAGAAGGAAAAACTTCTATAACAAAAGAGGATCTGAGAAACGGGGACATCCTGCTTTTGATCAAGCATGGTCCGTATGAATTCAATAGTTTCTATGCAAAAGTAAAGACGCAGAGCCGTACTCTTGTCCCTAATTTTGACTCCATGATGATCGAACTGGAAAAGGGCCGTAAATTCGGTGTATTCCCTATGGTATTCAACGATATGCAGCATTCCGGTTTTATCTGTTTTGATCTGCCGGAGGAATACAGATTCAATTACCGGACCATGTGTGGTTTTAAAAAGGCGAATCAAAACCCTTACGCAAGAAAAGTCTTCCAGTATATAAAGAAGCATCAGAAGGAATTCTCTTTCTGAGCCTCTGGTTTCACTGAGCACTTACACGATGAAACAAATAAAAAGGCATTTCAGGAACAATCCCGAAATGCCTTTTATAGATTATTATTGTTGATTCTTACTTAGATGCGAACGCCTGTTACATCAAAGGATCCCATAGCATTGGATGATTTTCCTGTAACTTTGTCGCCTTCAACAACACCTTCCAGGTTGTTTGTCATTTCACCAACATTTGTCTTGATCGTAATTGTATAGGAAAAGTTTGTTCCGTCAAATTTTCCATTCTCAATCTGTGCAGTAGCGCCATTGCTTCCGTCAGTTCCTGTTCCAGTCAGAACGCCATCAGCAACTTGAAATTCCATGATAGATTTCATATCGCCCATGTAAGTGTGTACTGTGAATTCCCATTTTCCATCCATGATTAATACCTCCTAAATAATTAACTGTGTGTCAACGTTTTACAATGTATCATTATGCTGTCCACTTATTTGCTTTATTAAGTTCAGCATAAACACCATATTTTTTACCTTCGTCATCAATGATCTGATCAACGCCCGGTACAACTGAGAACATAACTGCCGAAGATGCCATCAGTCCGCCGCCTCTTCCAAGATCGTCAATAACTCTTCTGACTTCCGCACGGATTTCCTCTTCTGTGCTATCTGCTCTGTCCGTTGCCTGCGGAGATACACATCCGGCAAATACGATCTTATCGCCATAGGTCTGCTTAAGCATATGAAGATCATTGTTCGGCTGTACAGAATGCCAGCTGTCTACTCCGATTTCTACAAGGTCGCCTACAATCGGGGTAATGTATCCACAGCTATGATGCATATATTTCATTCCAAGGTCATGAGCAGCTTTTGCCATTCTACGTTCTGGCTCTTTATAGAACTGTCTCCACATTTCCGGAGACATAAACATGGACTTCTCATTGCCCCAGTCATCATGCATCATAACAAAGTCAATATCCATATACTCTTTCATCGGCTCAAAGAAAGCAATTCTCCAGTCAGCATATGCATTGACATAATCAGCGTAAGCATCTTCGTCATCATAAGGAGCCATAAGACCTGTTACGTGACCCATCTCAGCACATATTCTTTCGAAGGCTCCAACATTACCTACATAATATCCCTGCAGTTCATCTTTCTTGGACCACATAGCTTTGGTTCTTTCGCCCATAGCCTTCCAGTCAAGTTCATTTCTATAGTCTGGGAACTGGATATAATCTTTCCATTCTGTAATATCATCAAAACGCTCCCCGCCCGGTTTAACGTGTGTCATCAGCAAAGGATTTTCTTTGTCAAGCTCCCACTCAAGACCGGACCAGTCTGTGCCATCCATAAACAGCGGACGGTCATTGATTTCAGGAGTAATGATCATTTGTGCAGCAGTATTGATCATTGGCACCCATTCCGGTTCTTCATGATTCCAGCACATTTCCATATTTTCGCGTTCAGTTATCATCTTATCTCCTCCTCATATTCGTACAATACCTTCTTCGTAGAACGATCTACTTTCTATTCAAAGTATATATAATTAGTCATAGTAAGAGAATTCAAAAAAATTTGCCGATTAACAACTTCAGGTTGTTAATCGGCATTTCTTTTACATTCTCATCTTCTTTATAACCCATGCCCATCTTCATACCGTTTAAGATATCTCCGACAGGAACAAAGTCGTTCGGCGGGAATTTTACATGGTCTTTCCTGTCTTCCATTCATCACTTATCTTTAATAGAGCTATCGTTAAAAAAGTCTTCTAGAAAACATGCTGCTTTAATCTCCGAAAAGCTTCTTCGATCCGCTGTGTCGGCGAAGCCAGATTCAGGCGGATCGTGTGTGTTCCTCCAAACGGACGTCCATCCTGCCAGAGAACACCGACTTCCATCCCTTTTTTCAGCAATTCATCTAAGGTCAGATGATGCTGAGCGCAATACTCTTTGCAATCCAGGAACAACATATAGGTTCCTTCCGGCTGCTCTACAGAGATTCCCTGAACTGCCTGTAAAGCTTCAAGTGCGATCCGGACATTTTCTTCCAGGATCTTCAGTAAACCATCTACCCACGCAGCGCCCTCTTCGCTATACGCACCCATCAGTGCATACATGGAAAGGACATTCATATGGTTATAACTGGTGGCCGCCTCATAAGCCTCGATTCGATTTCGCAGCTCCTTTCCATAGATAATGTGATAAGAGCCCACCAATCCCGCAAGATTAAATGTTTTTGACGGTGCATAGAGTTCTACAGTATTTTCATGCGCATATTCCGATACTGAAGCAAACGGAATGTGTTGATTTCCAAAAAGGATCAGGTCCGACCATATCTCATCCGATATAACGGTAACACCATATTTTTCAAACAGAGCTGCTGCCGCTTCCAGCTCTTCTCTATTCCAGACCCTTCCTGTCGGATTGTGTGGGGAGCAGAAAACAGCAGCTTTGATATCTTCCATTTTGATCTTTTCTTCCATGTCAGCAAGATCCATCTGCCATCTGCCATCTGCATCCTTTATCAGCTCACTTCCGATAATGTCGTAATGATTATCCTTCAGCACATGTGTGAAGCCGATATATGCCGGTGTATGAAGAAGAACTTTTCCGCCATGCGGAAGAAGAACTTTCAAGCTGCTGACCAGCCCGCCAAGCAGTCCGTTTTCATAACCGATCGCATCCTTTGTAATGTCTGTGATCCCATGTCGCGTCCTATGCCAATTTGCAATGGCCTCATAGTATTCCGCTCTCACAGAGTAATATCCAAACGAAGGATGTGCCAGTCTTTCCGACATTCTGTCAGTGATGCAGGTGGGAACAACGAAGTTCATATCTGCAACCCACATCGGGAGTCTGTCAAACTCTGGTTTTAATACATCATCTATCACAAATCCGTTTAACTCCGGAATATCGATCGCAATGGCATCTTTTCCTCTTCGGTCCGGAACAGTCGTATAATCAAACATCTCTGTCTATCCTCTTTTCATTCCATTTGTAGTTCCTAAACAGTATACATGACAAAGGCAAAATAAACTATCTCAAAACAGCAAGAACGGCTGCGATATTTTCACAGCCGTTCCACACGCTCCCCTCAAATGAAGCAATAGGTGATTGATTATTCACCAATAAACTCATTAACATTATAGTTCAGTTCGCCGGTGTAGGTCTTAAGTTCTTCTTCACCGTCTAATACACGAGCTGCACCATTTGCCATTGCTTCCATTTCAAACTCACCCGGATATGCATAAACCGGAGCGATGAAGCTGCAAGCTTCTGTGATCTTTGCAACGAGGTCTTTGTTATGAACCATTCCGCCGCCCATCAGGATGGCATCTACTTTTCCGTGCATAGCTGCTGCCATAGCACCAACCTGCTTGATGCACTGATATACCATAGCATCCCAAACAAGTTTTGCGAACTTGTCGCCGGCTTCTGCTTTATTGAATACTTCCAGAGCATCACTAGTTCCAAGAAGATTTACGAATCCGCCTGTCTTTGTTGCAAGTGCCTTTGCAGCCTTCTTATCCAGATTGTTAGCAAAGATATAATCAACAAGCTCAGCTACCGGAACGCTGCCGGAACGGGTCGGAGTCATCGGACCGTCACCACCAACGATATCGTTACCATCGATCATCTTTCCGTGCTGATGAGCTGTGATGGAAGTACCGCCGCCGATATGGCAGACAACATAGTTCATATCTTCATATTTAACGCCCATTTTCTTGGAATGAACGATTGCTGTTTCTTTCTGGTTCAGGGCATGGGTGTGAACATGTCTTAATACGCCTTTGATACCAGTCATTCTTGCTTCCGGAATTAACTCATCTGTATCTGGCGGGTTAACAACGAATGCCGGGCAGCCATACTCATCTGCAAAAGATTTTGCAATCTGAGGTCCGAGCTGTGCCGGATGCTGAACACCATTTGCTCCGCGAACTGCGTGGTCAAAAAGAACGTCATTAATTCCATAGACACCACCTTCGCTTGCCATAAGTCCGCCACCACGACCAACAACTGCATCAAGATCAGAAAGATCAATGTTCTGCTCTTTCAGCATGTCTTTGATCATATTAAAACGAAACTCTAACTGATCAGAAACTTCTTTGAATTTTGCCAGGTCTTCTGCTGCATGTGCAACGTTCTCAGAAAACAGTTTTTCTTCTCCTTTGAAGACTGCAACCTTAGTGGATGTAGAACCCGGGTTGATTGCTAAAATCTTATACTCACTCATGAATTTATATCCTCCGTTTGTTTGGTGTTATTAAGAGAAACCGAAAAACACAGTCTCTCTGTTTGTCGCTAAATTGTATTATAATATGTACATTACAAAAAAACTACCGACAATCTTGACGTTAATGTTTATCAACTCAGATTTGTCGGTATCTTTCTTCCTATAAAATAAAAGATAAAAAATGAACTTACAGATATTGCATCATCACATACAGGATCGGGATCGTGATGATACAAAAGATATTCATCATCGCAGCCGCGCTCGATGCAGTTTCAGCATCTGAATCAAATGCTATCGCGATCATGCTGACAACCGCAGCGGTCGGCATTCCCACATAAAGCGTAAGCACCTGTGTGATCAGCCCATTTCCAAGGATCAAGCGAAAAATCACAAATGTGATGATCGGCAGGATCAGCATTTTGATCACCGACAGGATATAAAGCTTCTTGTGCGAAAAAACAACCTTCAGGGAGTGTGCCGCAGCTGTACTTCCGATGACCACCATCGCAAGCGGAGATGTTATGCCTCCTATAAAGCCAATAGGCTCTGTCACATATTCCGGGAGATGGATCTGCAGGAAGAAAAAGAACATCGCAAGCAGAACACTGATAATACCGGAATTGATCAAAGACTTCGGGGAGAACTTATAACTGCCTTCACTATTGCGGGCAATGATATAAAAGCCATAGCTGTAAAGAACCAGATTCAGATGGATATTTAACAGCGCCATATAAAAGACACCGACCGGTCCATACAAAGATTCTGCAAGCGGCAATCCTAAAAAACCTACATTTCCAAAAACGATTGCTGCCTGATAAACGCCGGAAGAAACTTTCGGCACCTTCAAAATCTTAACGATTAAAAGCGCCAATACGATCAACGCAGCATAAATGATCACACCAATCCACAGTAGTTTTGCTGCATTTTTGATCTCACTTCCATCCATAGAAACGATACTGGTAAAGACCATACACGGAGCTGTTACGTGAACAACCAAGCCGGAAAGCCCTTTATTCACGCTGTCATTTAGAATATGGATTTTGTATAGAAGAAAACCGATGGCCATGGCCACAACGATTTTGAGCATTGTAATAATCAGTGCATTCATAACAAAAAAATATTAGCATAAAAGCGAATAAAAGAATATACAAATCCTTTTTTATCCTTTACAATACTATCGTTAAAGTTCTCGATATAGAGAAGACAAGCATAATACAGCCAAAACAAACGGCTGAACAGGAGGATGAATATGACAGATAAATTAAACCACGGACCTGACTGCGACTGCGGATGCCAGGATGATGTACCACAGATCACTCTGGAATTTGATGATGGTGAAAACATCGTATGCGAGCCGCTTTTTATCTTTGATTTTGAAGAGCAGGATTATATCGCTCTTGTCCCTGTTGATGAAGATAACGACGAAGTTTTCCTTTATCTTTACAACGAGTTTGACAACGGAGAATTCGAATTCTTAGATATTGATGACGATGCTCAGTTTGACAGAGTTGCAAAAGAATTTGAGCGCATCATCGAAGAAGCAGAAGCTCAGGAATAATGATTGATCACAATGTTTTAACATGCAGAAAACCACGAGAGAGCTCTCGTGGTTTTCTTTTTATCTGCTATTTAATCAATTCTTATCACTCCGGAATAACTCCGGTCCAGTATTCCTTTCCGTAGATATCTGTAATGCGGTACATTGCAAGCGCCGCGCCTTCTCCGACATCCATATTTGCGATATAAGGCTCTTCACTTCCCACAATCCACGGCTCACCTAAAACATATTGATCCTGGAAGTTTCCTTTATAGTCATAGAAGTCAGCAAGAAACTCGATCTTATCCCCTTCTTTCACAGAGTCCACGATCTGAAGTTCTTCTCCTGCATCTAAATCGACCGGTTCTCCTGCGGTGACGGAATTCATAAGCTTTCCGACGTTCGCAGATTCTGCGTCCCCAAGCAAGCGAACACCTGAAATATATCCATATGGATGTTCCTCATCGAAGCACAGGATCAAATCTGCCTCTTTATCATTATAGAGGATCGGACAATGACCGGTGATCACATATTTATCACCATCTACTGTCATGGAATCATAATAGTAAGAGAGATAATGACCATCGATCGTAAGCCAGGTATGGTCGTTGACTCCGACAAGATTTCCTTCTTCATCAAAGGTAAATACATTGTCAGATCCAAGATCTACCAGTCCTTCGCCGTCATCATAGAACATGTTAAGATCAATGCTTCTTACAAGATTCCACTGCTCTTCACTAAGCTGAATGATCGGCTCTCCGGCTTTATTTTTCTTCCATTCAAGCGCGGATTCATCAAACTGGTTTTCCGCCAGATAATCGGATACCTTCTGAAGATCGATATTGTTTCTGAAGAAACTGAAATCAGAAGAACTGTAGTCCGAAGAGAATCCGCCGAGATCTCCACCCAAAAGTCCGCCTAACATATCATAGATTCCAGAAGAAGAATAACTGCTGCCGCTGGAGTTTCCATAGTAGTAGCTGTCTCCGTAATCGCCGCTTCCGAACAATCCGTAAAGAGAGTTGAACGGACTTCCGGATCCACCTGAGATATACTGTCCTGAAAGCTCCATTGCCGCATAGGTCTGGACGCATCTGGTATACTCTGACGAAACTCCAATCTTATTGTAGATGTTCTCCACATTCTTTACGTACTGGGAACTATTGTATGGGAAGTAAATGGACAGACCATAGGAGTTCGTCATATCTCTTGTCGTATTATTATATTTTATCGCGCCGCGGACAGCCTTTGCCAAAGCATTGCTTTCACTCGTTCCGAGACGCTCTGCAAAGTCTATAAGATCAACCTGATCGATCGTATAGGACTGTCCAAAACTTCTTGCTCTTCCTCTCGCCTGGGAGACCGTCTTATAATCTCCGCTTGAACTGTCACTTTCGATCAACTTTGTGGTAGAGGTTGCAAAGGCCTCCAGTTTAGAAGGAACCGTATAGGAAAGTTCTGCAAGATCAACCACAGACTGTGTTCCTGACCAGCCCTGTCCTGCCTGAGCAGACGTACTAATAAAATCATCTACGATCGTCTTTCCAAGATCCACTGTCGCAATAGATGTATTATTGCTTAACTCTTTCAGCCAATTTGTATAGTACCAGCCATAGCCGGACTCAACCTCTTCGGATGCGATCATATAATCAGAATAACCGCTGATTGCCAAACCTGTTTCCACGGTTCCCATGAGGCAGGCATCAAAGCCAACAAAGTCAAAATCGACACCGCCATCATCTAAGGCCGTCCTGATCGTTGCCAGATTCATTGGTCCGTTATAGGAGTATTTCTCATCAGAACCATATCCCGTTATGGATCCGCCGCCGTGATCCCAAAGGATCAGCATATTACGGTTTGCCGGGAAATTTTTGCCGCAATAACGGATAAACTCAGACAAGGTATCTGCATCTGTCATGCATTTATTGCCGGCATTCTTTTCTAAGAGATACAGGCTGTTCCCCTTGATCTGATAGATCTGGTTCACACTGCTGCTCATCTGGCGGTTCTGCCACTCCGTAGTTCCACCGGTATAAAGGATCAGATTGACATTGTCCCCTACTCCGGCATTCAGCATTTCCTTAATATCCATGGTTGCAGCGCCACCGCCGGACTCTAAGTCGGAACCGCAGATATAAACCATGATAGTTGCAACATCATTGCCATTGCCTTTGAGTTTGGTTCTCTTTTCCGGAACGCCGGAAGCAACACTGGTATCTACCGTTCCGGTATTGGAAGTTCCGGAGCCTGTATAATAATTGTTCGTAAAATAAGAAACACTGCTGTCAGGATCTGCAAAAGAATATCCGGTATTCGAAATACCGCTGGTACCTGCACCGGAACCTGATCCGCCGCAGCCTTTTCCGACACAACGGAATAAGAGTACTACAACGATAATGACCACAACTGCCATGATCAAAAGACGCAGCAGAGAAGTTCTTTTACCTGGTTTTTTATTATTGTTATTTTCGTTCATTTTATTAACCTGCTTTTCAAATTAAATGTTAGCGTTTTTTACCAAAGAGTCCTCCAAGGATTCCCCGTACAATAGAACCTGCAGCATTATTATCATTTTTCTGCACAGCTCTTTGAGAAGTCTCTTTTCCCAAGCCCTTTCCGCTTCGTTTGATTCCTTCTCCCCCCTGGACAACTCTTCTCTGTCTTCCGACCGGTCTGTTTTCCATAATGAACCTTCTTTCAAAATAATTTACTTTATCTATCTAAAGTATTATCTCATAAATATAGCAAGCTTTCATTATTTTTTTACACATCCCGCGTTTCTGTATAAACAAACAGTATGCGTTTTTTATGGCTCTCATCGAGGTTTTGTGGTATTGTATGTGTGCTGAAAACAGATAATATATATGGAAAGGAACGCAGTCTGAAAAGCCTGCTTGGAAAATATGTTTCTTGCTGATAAGTGGAAAGACTATGAAGTGTTAGATACCTCCTGCGGTGAAAAGCTGGAGCGTTGGGGAGACTATCTTCTCCTGCGTCCGGACCCGCAGGTGATCTGGAATACAGAGAAAAAGATTCCAGAATGGAAAAAGCTGAATGCACATTATCACCGTTCTAATAAAGGCGGCGGCGAATGGGAATTCTTTGATCTTCCAAAGCAATGGCAGATTCACTATGACCTTGGAACCTGCGGACGTCTGACCTTCAACCTGAAACCATTTAGTTTTAAGCACACAGGCCTCTTTCCGGAACAGGCAGCAAACTGGGACTGGTTCAGTAAACTGATTCAAAAAGAAGCTGCTAAAAGAGCCGATAAGATCAAGGTGCTGAATCTCTTTGCTTACACAGGCGGTGCAACGATTGCTGCTGCAAAAGCAGGTGCTCATGTCACCCACGTAGATGCTTCTAAAGGTATGGTTCAGTGGGCAAAAGAAAATGCGAAGGATTCTTCCGTGCCGGAAGAAAATACCCGCTGGCTGGTAGATGATTGTAAGAAATTTGTAGAACGGGAAATTCGAAGAGGCAACCTCTATGATGCGATCATCATGGATCCGCCTTCTTACGGCAGAGGCCCAAAAGGTGAGATCTGGAAAATGGAAGACAGCATTTATGAATTGCTTGAACTTTGCAGCCAGATCCTGAAAAAAGATGCACTCTTCTTTCTTCTGAATTCTTATACCACAGGTCTGCAGCCGGGTGTTTTAAAATATCTTTTAGAGGCGGTGATCAAACCGGGACGCGGCGGCACGGTAGAAGCAGATGAAGTTGGACTTCCGGTATCGAAAGCCCACGCTGCTCTTCCCTGCGGTGCAGCCGGAAGATGGTTCCGTTCATAGAGACGAAACCGGAAAATGGATTGGCGAAAACAGTCGCCATATAGGCAGCAAAAAACCCACGAGATTTCTCTCGTGGGTTTCTTTCATTCTAAATGTTTTTCTTATGCTCCGGCTACGTTTTTATTTTTTACGTCTTCAAATTCCTGAAGCATTTCTGCAGTAGCAGGTTTTCCGACCAGTGTTCCGATCACAACAGCGATCAGGCCAACAGCAAATCCAACAACCAGGGAATAAAGGCCGGTTGCATCGCCGATCGTCTCCCCGCCAACAAGCGGAATGTAATCCCAAATGATAACGGTTAATGCACCTGCAATGATACCGCTTAATGCACCGGCTTTGTTTGTCTTCTTCCAGAAAAGGGAAAGGACAACAACCGGTCCGAATGCAGAGCCAAAGCCAGCCCAGGCATCACTTACCAACGCCATGATGGAACTGTTCGGGTCCCATGCAATAAAGAATGCAATGATCGCAACAACAATAACGACAACTCTGGAAATCCAGAGGGTTTTCTTCTCATTGATGTCTTTGCCCTTGCGGATAACATCTGTGTAAATATCTTTTGAAACTGCAGATGCCGTAACAAGAAGCTGGGAGTCTGCTGTGGACATGATCGCAGCAAGGATCGCACAAAGCAGAATGCCTGCGATAAACGGCAGTGCGAACTGGTTGGTGAAAAGTTCTTTTACAACCATGATCACAACATTTTCTTTATCTTCCAAAACACCAACTCTCGGGAACAGGTACACACGTGCTAAGATTGCCAGAACCGATACGATTCCCAGAGAAAGCAGGTTCCATATATTGGCGATCACTTTCGACTTGTTCAGTTCTTTTTCAGATTTGATCGCCATAAAGCGGACCAGGATATGAGGCATGCCGCAGTATCCAAGTCCCCAGGCAAGTCCGGAAATAATCGACACAACGCTGATGCTTCCGGTACCGGATGTAAACGGATTGAGATAATTTGCTGCTCCGCCTTCAACGCCGGAAGCGGTTAAAGTCGACATGATCGTTCCCGGCTCAATAATCGTTAAGAGAATGATCGGAACTGCAAGGATCATGATCAGCATTAAGATTCCCTGTACGAAGTCGGTCACGCAAACTGCCATGAATCCGCCAAGGAAAGTGTAAACCAGAATAACAACGGTTCCGATCAGCAGAGATGTATGATATTCCAATCCGAATACAACATTAAAGAGTTTTGCTCCTGCAGAAAGTGCAGATGCAGTATAAACAAGGAAGAAGATGACAATAACGATAGAGGAAGCCAGAAGAAGAATATTCTTGTCATCATGGAAACGGTTATTAAAGTATTCCGGAATCGTCATGGAATTGTTTGCGCGGATCGTATATCTTCTTAATCGTCCTGCAACGATCATCCAGTTCGCAAAGGTTCCAAGAAGCAGTCCTAATGAGACCCAGATCTCTCCGGTTCCGAGAAGATAGATTGCACCCGGAAGTCCCATCAGGAGCCAGCCGCTCATGTCAGATGCCTGGGCACTCATAGCGCCGACCCAAGCGCCAAGACCACGACCGCCTAAAAAGTAGTCTTCGGTGTTGTTCGTTTTTCTGGAGTAGAAAGCTCCAATTAAGATCATAAATATTATGTAGACGACAAAGGCTGCTATAATCCAAAATACATTACTCATCTTAAACCCTCTTTCTATAATTCTTTTGGTTCATAGGTAAGTTCGCATCCAAGTCTCCTGATCGTTCTTCTGTCAATTGCAGAAAGTCTAGCTGTTGTGTGTACGGGACAGCCGATGATTTTCGGAAGCTGT
>CAMODY010000032.1 GCA_946611595.1 uncultured Clostridia bacterium
GACGAGTACGATGATTATGAAGACGAGTATGAGGATGGAAAAGGCAAAAAGAAAGATCCATCCCGTAAGAAGCTTGATAAGATCCTTTTGATCTGCGGTATCGTAGCCGGTGCGATCATTTTGATCGTTCTTGGCGTTGTAACGATCCGTGCCATTACCTCTGGTACCGGTGGCTGCGGAGGATCATCAAAGCAAAAAGAAGTTGTTGAGATGATCGATGTCGTAGGAAGCGATGCCCAGACTGCAAAAACGAGACTTGAAGAACTTGGACTTACGGTAGAACTTAAATATGAAACCAGTGATACCGTAGAAGAAGAGCATGTCATCAGTCAGTCTGTTAAGGCAGGTACTAAGGTGGATGCAAAATCCAAAGTTGTGCTTACTGTAAGTTCCGGACAGGATGCGATCACTCTTGCAGACTATACCGGAAAGACGCAGTCTGAAGCACAGGAAGCATTGATCAAACTTGGTATTCAGGTGAAAGTTACCACGAAATACAGCGATAATGTAGATACGGGTAAAGTCATTGAGACAAATCCGAAGGCCGGAGAGAAGATCGCCAAGAGCACTGTTGTAGAGTTGATCGTAAGCCGCGGAAAAGAAACCAAACAGGTAACGGTTCCGCAGCTGGTCGGAAGCTCACAGGGAGATGCAGAGGCTGCACTGATCAATGGCGGATTCAATTACCACATCGTAACCCAGGAAGCTGCAGGACAGGGAGGCATTGTTATCAATCAGTCTTTAGCTGCAGGCTCATCCGTTGATCAAGGCACAGAGATAACGATCACAGTTGGTGTGGAACCGCAGACCACAGAACCTCCGACAGAGCCTCCTACAGAGCCTCCAACAGAAGCACCACCGGAGACAACAACTGAAGCAGGCTGAGAAAATACGCATCCGACATTAAAGCTGGATAGATTAAGATAAAGCAAGGAAACAGGTAAGATATGGAAGGTAAAATCGTAAAAGCACTTTCAGGTTTCTATTATGTAAGAACTGAAAATAAAGCACTCTATGAGTGCAAAGCAAAAGGCGCATTCAGAAATGAAAATATCACTCCGTTAGTAGGAGACGACGTCACATTTGATGTGATCAGTGAGTTTGAAAAGACAGGTAATGTTACGGATATCAAACCGAGAAAAAATTCCCTGATCCGTCCGGCAGTTGCGAATGTTGATCAGGCTATGGTCGTATTTTCCGTTCGTACGCCGAATCCAAACTTAAGCACTTTAGACCGCTTCCTTGTATTAATGCAGAAGCAGAATATTGAGACGATCATTGTTTTCAATAAAAAAGATCTTGCAAAAGGGGACGACATTAAGAACCTGAAAAAGACCTATAAGAACGCAGGCTGCAAAGTATTCTTTATTGCAGCAGGCAGCGATAGACCTGGTCTTTTCATGCTGAAGCAGAAACTGAAAAACAAGATTACGGTCATGGCCGGTCCATCCGGCGTTGGTAAGTCAACACTGCTTAACACATTGGCATATGGTACAAGAACAGAAGAGCAGGCAGCAGTTGGTTCTATCAGCAGCAAGATCGGAAGAGGAAAACATACGACCCGTCATAATGAGATCTTTGATCTTGGTAAAGGTATTAAGATCGTAGATACTCCGGGCTTTACCTCCTTGTTAGTCGATGAGAATGATTTTGCAAAAGAAGAGCTTTATACAGCCTTCCCGG
Organism: uncultured Clostridia bacterium; assembly: GCA_946611595.1. Taxonomy (GTDB): domain Bacteria; phylum Bacillota; class Clostridia; order Lachnospirales; family Lachnospiraceae; genus RGIG5612. The sequence continues at coordinate 1,684 of CAMODY010000032.1, forward strand.
AATTTGCTCCATATATCGGACAGTGTAAATTTAAAGACTGTTCCCATATTAAGGCGAAAGACTGTGCAGTTGAAAAAGCTGTCGCAGACGGAAATATTCCACAGACCCGCTATAACAGCTACAAAGCCATTTACGAAGAGTTAAAGGCAAAGAAAAAATATTAAGAGAATGAGGCGCATGTTTTCATGCGCCTTTTTTAGGAGACCGACATGAATATTTTGGCACCATCGATTTTATCAGCAGATTTTAAAAATTTAGGCAAACAGCTCACAGAGATTGCAGAAAACGGAGCAGAGTATGTTCACGTTGATGTGATGGATGGAATGTTTGTTCCGAGTATTTCTTTTGGAATGCCGGTCATGAAATCCATTCGTCCGGCGACGGATAAAGTATTTGATGTACATTTAATGATTGAAGAGCCGATCCGCTACATTAAAGAGTTTAAAGAAGCCGGAGCGGATATCATCACGATCCACTATGAAGCATGTAAAGATGTAGGCGCTACTCTTAAAGCAATCAAAGATGAAGGACTTAAAACCGGCCTTTCGATCAAACCGAAAACAGATGTAAATGTAGTCAAAGAGTTTCTGCCGCTTTGCGATATGATCCTTCTTATGAGTGTAGAGCCGGGCTTTGGAGGACAGAAATTTATTGATGGTTCTTTAGAAAGAGCTGCACAGCTTAAGGCATTCATTGATGAATCAGGTCTTCCGATCGATCTGGAGATTGATGGCGGAATCAACATGGATAATGTTTCAGCTGTGTTAGATGCCGGCGTTAATGTTATTGTTGCAGGTAGTGCGGTATTTAAAGACCCAGCCGGCAACACGAAAAAATTTATGGAGATCCTGAACAGCCGGGGATAGGAACCGGATTGCAGAGACGAGTTGTAAACAAAGAAAACAGGTGAGGATATGAGTGAGCTAAAGATCAAAAAAATCGGAGTACTTACCAGCGGAGGAGACGCGCCGGGAATGAACGCGGCGATCCGTGCGCTTGTCCGTGCGGGCATACGCGAAGGCTATGAGATGTATGGCGTGCGCCGGGGATATAAAGGCCTTCTGGAAGGAGATATTATTCCGCTCGGAACGAGAGATGTTTCTGAGATCATCCACCGCGGCGGAACGATCTTAATGACTGCAAGATCAAAAGAGTTTGTGGATAAAGAAGGGCAGGAAAAAGCGAAAGAGATCATGAAGGTCTATGAGCTGGATGCACTTGTTGTTATCGGTGGTGATGGCTCTTTCCGTGGAGCATACGCTCTTTCCAAGCTCGGGATCCCGGTCATCGGAATCCCAGGAACGATTGATAATGATGTATCCTGTACGGACTACTGCATCGGTTTCGACACGGCAATGAATACGGCGCTCGAAGCGATCGATAAGATCCGTGATACGGCTTCCTCACATGAACGCTGCAGCGTCATCGAAGTTATGGGTCGGGAAGCAGGGTATATCGCGATGAATGTCGGAATGGCCTGTGGAGCGGAAGTGATCCTGATCCCGGAAGTGAAATACAGTCTGGAAAAAGATGTCTATCGGATCATCTTAGAAGGCAGAAATGTCGGAAAACATCACTATATCGTGATCGTTGCGGAAGGAGCCGGCGATGCTCCGGAGATCGCGAAAAAGATCGAAGAGTTTACCGGCATCGAGACGAGAACGACAGTTCTCGGATATGTCCAGAGAGGTGGCAGCCCGACAGTGAAGGACAGGATCGCAGCTTCGATGATGGGAATCAAAGCCATTGACTGTATTGCGAATGGAAAGACAAACCGGCTGATCGTTGAGCAGGGCGGCGAGATCAAAGACATCGATATCAAAAAAGGCATGGCAATGAAAAAGACGATCGCGGCAGAAACACTCAAGGAAAACCTGAGATTATTCTAGTTCGAAATCATTCTATTTACGATAACTATTTAGTGATAAAAACACCCCTCCCTTTCTTGTAAGGAGGGGTGTTTTGTAATTCTTAAGTAAGGATTACGTGCTGTTTAGCTTCTTAAATGATAAGCATGCAGCAGCCTTAATTCTGAAGATCTGTCAGGAACATGGCATCTCCAAACGAAAAGAAGCGGTATCGCTCCTTGATCGCCTCCTGATACGCATTCAGGATGATCTCCCTGGAGGAGAAAGCGCTGACTAGCATGACCAGAGTCGACTCCGGAAGATGGAAGTTTGTGATCAGGCAGTCCGTGATCTTAAACTGGTATCCCGGGTAAATAAAGATATCTGTCCATCCGGATGAGGCATCTAAACTGCCGTCTTCGTTTGCTGCAGACTCGAGCGTTCTGGTCGATGTGGTACCGACGCAGATGATGCGTCCTCCGGCAGCCTTTGTTTGATTGATCTTATCCGCTGCTTCCTGCGTTACAATATAGTATTCAGAATGCATCTTATGATCTAAGATGTTTTCCTCTTTTACCGGCCTGAAAGTACCAAGGCCTACATGCAGTGTCACGCGTGCAATTACGATGCCGCGGGATTCAATATCAGCTAATAGTTCTTTCGTGAAATGAAGGCCTGCTGTCGGAGCAGCAGCGCTGCCGTCATGCTCCGCATAGACCGTCTGATAGCGGTTCTTGTCTTTGAGCTGGTGAGTAATATATGGCGGAAGCGGCATCTGACCAAGCTGGTCTAAAATCTCTTCAAAGATGCCATCAAAGGAAAAACGGATGATCCGGTTTCCGTCCTCTAAGACATCGATGATCTCTCCTTCTAAAATACCATCACCAAAATAAAACTTGTGTCCTGTTCGGCACTTCTTTCCTGGCTTTACGATACACTCCCAGTCGGTATCTGACTTACGCGTAAGGAGCAGGATCTCGACCATGGCGCCGGTATCCTGCCTTGTTCCAAAGAGACGGGCCGGAATGACCTTTGTATCATTAATGACCAGGCAATCGCCCGGACGCAGATAGTCCGTAATGTTTTTAAAGATCTCGTGTTTTAATTCTCCCGTTTTCCTGTCCACAACAAGAAGCCTGGAAGACGAGCGGTCTTCGAGCGGATCCTGTGCGATCAGTTCTTTCGGAAGATCATAGTAAAAATCGTGTAAGTTCATCATGCCCGCTATTCTAACATAGATTCCGTGAAATACCATAGGAAAATAGAACAAAGAGGATTGAATAATTGCGATGAGATGGGAATCATGGTACTATTAACCATGATTTAAAAGTCAGAGGAAGGTCTTGAGAAAAAAGGATGCTCAGGACTTATAGTTATGCAGAATCATCAGGAGGTATGGAATGTTTTACAATGATGCAATCTGGATGGCAAAAAATGAAAATCCGATCTATCTGCTTCCGAAAATGGCAAACCGTCACGGCCTTGTGACAGGAGCTACCGGAACCGGAAAAACGATCACGATCAAAGTCATGGCTGAGGCATTTTCGGATGCCGGTGTTTCTGTGTTCTTATCTGACATCAAAGGCGATCTGACCGGCATGAGCGTTCCGGGAAATAATACAGAAGACATGCAAAAGCGCATTGAAAAATTCGGTCTGAATGAAGCAGGCTGGGAGTATAAAGCATATCCGACGACTTACTGGGATGTGTTTGGAAAGAAAGGAACCCCGATCCGTGCGACTGTTTCCGAGATGGGACCGATGCTTCTTTCAAGGCTTATGGGACTTACTGATGTACAGGAAGGTGTCCTTACGATCATCTTCAAGATTGCAGATGACCAGAACCTTCTGATCCTTGACCTGAAAGATCTCCGCGCCGTAGTTCAGGCAGTCGGAGACAACGCGGCAGATTACAAAACTACCTATGGAAACATCACGACTGCAAGTATCGGAGCGATCCAGCGTGGCCTCTTAAAATTAGAAGAGCAGGGCGCAAACCAGTTCTTTGGAGAGCCGGCTTTGGAAATCATGGACTGGATCAGAACAGATGCGGATGGCAGGGGCATGATCAATGTACTGAACTGCGAGCAGCTCTTCCAGCAGCCGGATCTGTATTCCGCATTCCTTCTTTGGATGCTGTCGGAATTATATGAGACGCTTCCGGAAGTCGGTGACTTAGATAAACCGAAGATTGTATTCTTCTTTGATGAAGCGCATATCCTCTTTGACTTAGATTCCAAAGAACTTTTAAGCAAGGTGGAGCAGGTTGTCCGTCTGATCCGTTCGAAAGGCGTTGGCGTCTACTTTATCAGCCAGAGCCCGACGGATATTCCAAACAGCGTATTAGGACAGCTTGGAAATAAGATCCAGCATGCTTTAAGAGCATATACTCCGGCAGATCAAAAAGCTGTCAGAGCAGCAGCCCAGAGCTTCGTGGTCAATCCGGAATTTAAAACAGAAGAAGCCATTACCCAGCTTGGAACCGGCGAGGCGCTGGTCTCCTTCCTGGATGAAAAAGGTACGCCGACGATGGTGCAGCGTGCGAAGATCCTTCCGCCGCAGAGCCTTATGGGCGCCTGCGACGAGGCAATCCTTCAGCAGTCCGTTGCGACCAGCGACATGGGCGTAAAATACAATGTTGCGTATGACAGGGAATCTGCGTATGAACTTTTGACAGGCAAGAGTGCTCAGGGCGTTGTCATTCCGGATGCAGTTAATAGCGCAGCTGTTCAGCCAAGCGTCATGGCCCAGCAGCAAGTCCTTGCGCAGCAGGCCCAAACAGTAGCACAGGCGCAGGCAGCACAGTATGCACAGCAGCCAGTGACTCCTCAACCGGCTCCGGCAGAAGGGCTTTGGGACTGCAAGTGCGGACAGACCGGAAATCCGGGTAATTTCTGCATGCAATGTGGACAGCCTAGAAATCAGGGCTTTGCACCGGGAACGGCGCCTTCCATCAGCAGTCAGGCTGTGAATGATAACTCTGCAATTATGGGAGCCCCAAGCGGAACGATGGCGGCAAGTATGAGTTCTCAGCCGGCAACGCAAGCAGCTGAGGAGCCGACAGGACCATCCTTAGTTCAGGCAGCAGCAGCCCAAAGAGAAGCACAGGCAGCAGAATCCGGAACGCAGGCAACAGAGCCTTCCCTCGTTGAATCCCAGCAGGGAACAACGCTTACACAAGAAGAACTTGAGCAACTCAAAAAGGATGCTGTAAAAGAAGCGAAAGAGGAACTCAAGAAAGAAAAAGAAGCAGAGAAGGCAGCAGCAAAAGAAGCGAAAGAGGCAGAGAAAGCTGCAAAAGAGGCTGCGAAGAAGAAAGAAAAACAAAAACAGAAACTGCAGAAAGCGGCAACCGATGTTTTGACCAGTGCAGGAAAAACAGCGGCAAATAAATTAGTTCGCGGTTTGCTTGGAAATCTGTTAAAATAGCACACAATGAATAAATGACAGGAGCAAAAATTCAATGAAAATTCTTTACAATGATGGACAAACGGGTGATTGCCCGGAGGAACTCGAACTCGAAGTGCTGCGTCACTCCGCTGCACATATCATGGCACAGGCGGTAAGCCGTCTGTATCCGGAGGCAAAATTTGCATACGGCCCTGCAACAGAGAAGGGCTTCCATTATGATATCGACCTCGGGGATAAGACCTTAAGCGATGACGATCTTCCGGAAATCGAAAAAGAGATGCAGAAGATCGTTAAGGAAAACCTTCCGTTTAAGGTTTATCCGCTTCCGCGTAACGAGGCAATCGCGCTGATGAAAGAGCGTGGAGAAATCTATAAAGTCGAGCATATCGATGATCTGCCGGAAGATGCGGTGATCACCTTCTATCAGCAGGGTGACTATATCGATATGTGTGTCGGACCTCACCTCACCTATACAAAGGCGTTAAAAGCGTTCCATCTGACCGCTGTTTCCGGTGCATACTGGAAAAACAATCAGAATAATAAAATGCTGACACGCTTAAATGGTGTGGCTTTCCGTACAAAAGAAGAACTTGCAAAATATGAGGAGCAGGTAAAAGAAGCAAAAGCAAGAGATCACCGTAAGATCGGACGGGAGATGCAGCTCTTTATGACCGATGATCTGATCGGTAAAGGCCTTCCGATGTTCCTTCCGAGAGGTTATACGATCTGGCAGCAGCTCGAAGACTACATTAAAGATAAAGAGCGCATGGCGGGCTATCAGCACGTTTTGACACCATGCGTTGGAACGGTAGATCTTTACAAGACCAGTGGACACTGGGATCACTATAAAGAAAACATGTTCCCTGTGATGGAACTGGAAGAGGATCGTTTCGTCTTAAGACCGATGAACTGCCCGCATCACATGATGATCTATGCAAACCAGCTGCACTCCTACAGAGATCTTCCAATCCGTATTGGCGAGATCGCTCATGACTTCCGTTTTGAGCCGAGCGGAACCTTAAAAGGTATCGAAAGAGGACGTCACTTCTGCCAGAATGATGCACATCTTTTCGTAACTCCTGAGCAGATCAAGGACGAGGTCAGTGCTGTTGTTGATATGATCTTTGATGTTTATAAAGATTTTGGCATTACAGATTACCGCTGCGTTCTGTCCCTACGTGACCCGGATGATAAAGTGAAATATCATCAGGATGATGCAATGTGGGAGCATGCGGAAAACGCGTTAAGAGAAGTTCTGAAAGAGCTGAACATCGACTTCACAGAAGAAATCGGTGAGGCTGCTTTCTACGGTCCGAAGCTTGACGTAAACGTTCAGCCGGCAGTCGGAGCAGAGTATACACTTTCTACCTGTCAGTTAGACTTCTGCCTTCCGGCAAAATTTGATCTGAAGTATGTGGATAAAGACGGCACAGAAAAGACTCCTGTTGTTCTTCACCGTGCAATCTTAGGAAGCCTTGACCGCTTCATGGCATACATGATCGAAGAGACCAAGGGCGTCTTCCCGGTATGGCTTGCACCGCTTCAGGTTAAAGTTCTTCCGGTATCTGAAAAGAGCGCTGACTATGCAGCCGAAGTTTATAAGAAACTCAGAATGGCCCGTATCCGTGTAGAACTCGATGACAGAAATGAAAAGATCGGTTATAAGATCCGTGCTGCACGTCAGGATGATAAGGTTCCGTACATGATCATCGTTGGTGAGAAAGAAGCAGCAGAAGGAACCGTATCTGTCCGCGACAGAGCTACTGACCAGACAGAGACCTTTGCAAACGTCGAAGACTTTATTGCGAAACTTCAGGAAGAAATCCGCAATAGAAAATAAGTCGTTTTGAATGTTCAATATGACCTTAAGGCACTTTCGAAAGAAAGTGCCTTTTCAATTGTTGGAAAACAACGTTTGACAAGCAGAAAAAAAGCGATGAACACAAGGTTTTCTCGTTGAATATGAAGAATCGCTATGATAAAATACTTGGTAATGTTTTTACAAGAAAGCGCAGAGCTTTAGAAAGGTATAAGTCAATGAAGATTGCATATAATCACAAAGAAATTGAGACGAAATGGCATGACATTTGGCAGGAGCATCCGGTCAATGTTGATGATGGTAAAAAAGAAAAATATTACTGCCTGGACATGTTCCCGTATCCTTCCGGATCAGGCCTTCATGTAGGTCACTGGAGAGGCTATGTTATCAGTGATGTCTGGAGCAGATATAAGCTGATGCAGGGCTATTATCTGATCCACCCGATGGGATGGGATGCGTTCGGCCTTCCTGCTGAAAACTATGCGATCAAGATGGGTATCCATCCGGCGGTTTCCACAGCAGCCAATATTTCCAATATCAAACGCCAGATCAACCAGATCGCGGCAATTTATGACTGGGATAGAGAAGTAAATACAACCGATCCGGACTTCTATAAATGGACACAGTGGATCTTTGTACAGATGTTTAAGAAAGGTCTGGCATATGAAAAAGAAATGCCGATCAACTGGTGCCCGTCCTGTAAGACAGGTCTTGCAAATGAAGAAGTTGTAGATGGCAAGTGCGAGCGTTGCGGTGCAGAAGTTACAAAGAAAAACTTAAAACAGTGGATGCTGAAGATCACAGCTTACGCAGATCGTCTTTTAGATGACCTTAAGACACTTGACTGGCCGGAAAAAGTAATCAAGATGCAGACCGAGTGGATTGGAAAATCCTTCGGTGCAGAGATCGACTTCGCAGTCGATGGTTCTGATAAAAAGATTACGGTCTACACAACCAGACCGGATACCTTATACGGTGCAACTTTCATGGTATTAGCTCCGGAATATGAAGGAGCAGCAGATCTTGCAACTCCAGACAGAAGAGCGGAAGTTGAAGATTATATTTTCAAAACATCCATGAAATCTTCCGTTGACCGTCTGCAGGATAAAGAAAAGACAGGTGTCTTCACAGGAAGCTATGCGATCAATCCGTTGAATAATGAAAAGGTTCCGATCTGGCTGGCTGATTATGTACTGGCGGATTACGGAACCGGTGCGATCATGTGCGTTCCGGCTCATGATGACAGAGACTTTGAATTTGCAACGAAATTTGAGCTTCCGATCATCCAGGTTATCAGCCCGGATGGTAAAGAACAGAATCCGTTAACAGAAGCTTATACACAGCCTGGTATCGTGATCAACTCCGGCGAATGGAATGGAAGAAAATCCGATGAACTGAAGAAGAACGCTCCGGAAGAGATTGAGAAGAAAGGCATCGGAACAAAGAAAGTTAATTACAAACTTCGTGACTGGGTATTCAGCCGTCAGCGCTACTGGGGCGAGCCGATCCCGATTGTTCACTGCCCGGACTGCGGCTGCGTTCCTGTACCGGAAGAAGAACTTCCGCTGACCCTTCCGGAAGTAGAAAAATATGAGCCGACAGGAACTGGTGAATCTCCTCTTGCTGCCATCAGCGAATGGGTGAACACAACCTGTCCTCAGTGCGGAAAAGCTGCTAAACGTGAAACAAACACAATGCCGCAGTGGGCAGGATCTTCCTGGTATTTCCTGCGTTATGTAGACCCGCATAACAAAGAAAAATTAGTCGACAGAGAAGTTGCTGATAAATATCTTCCGGTCGATATGTATATCGGTGGTGTAGAGCATGCGGTACTGCATCTTCTGTATTCCCGCTTCTATACCAAGTTCTTAAATGATATCGGTGTTGTTGATTTTAATGAGCCGTTTAAGAAACTGTTTAACCAGGGTATGATCACCGGCAAGAACGGTATCAAGATGAGTAAGTCCAAAGGAAACGTTGTTTCTCCTGACGATCTCGTAAGAGACTATGGATGCGACTCCCTTAGAATGTATGAACTCTTTGTTGGTCCGCCGGAACTTGACAGTGAATGGGATGAGCGAGGCATCGACGGTGTTTATCGTTTCTTAAGCCGTTTCTACACACTGGCTCAGAACAGCCTTGAAGCAAATGTTGCTCCGACAGATGAGATGATCAAGCTTCGTAATAAGCTGATCCGCGATATCACAAAGAGACTTGAAAACTTCAGCTTAAATACCGTTATCAGCGGCTTTATGGAATATAACAACAAACTGCAGGATGTAGCAAAGACGGCCGGAGGTATCGATAAAGAGACTATCGAGGCATATATCAAACTTCTTGCTCCGTTTGCACCGCATGTTGCGGAGGAACTTTGGGCTGACTACGGCCATACAGAGAGCGTCTTCCACGCTGAAGGCGGATGGCCGGAGTATGATGAAGAACTTTGCAAGGATGATGAGATCGAGATTGGTGTTCAGGTCAACGGAAAAGTCCGTGGCACTGTAAAACTTCCGGTTGATGTCAGCAAAGAGGATGCACTTTCTATGGCGAAAGAGGTGCTGGGCGATAAACTTTCCGGAAACATCGTGAAAGAAATCTATGTTCCGGGCAAGATCATCAACATTGTCGTAAAGTAATTTTTTAGAATATTTTTGACTGATTGTTTGGCGCTGTAGGTTTTTCTGCAGCGTCAAATGGACTTTTAAGGAATGATAGTTGTTCAAATTGTTATCATTGTCATATTGCTCGTTTTATCCGCATTTTTCTCTTCTTCAGAGACTGCGCTGACAACGATCTCTCCGCATCGGCTAAGAATGCTCGTGGATGCGGAAGTTAAGCATGCAAAGACACTGGAAAAAGTGCTGGAGAAAAAAGATAAGATGCTGAGTGTCATCTTGATCTGCAACAATATTGTAAACCTGACAGCTTCTTCTATGACAACGATTGTTTTCCAAAAACTCTTAGGCTCAAAACTGATCGGTATCGGAACCGGTATCTTAACGCTTTTGGTTCTGATCTTTGGTGAAATTGCACCGAAAACAATGGCGACCTACAAGGCGGAACGGATTGGCCTTTCTTTTGCACCGATCATTCACGTTCTGATGATCATTTTTACGCCAATCGCTGCTGTCATTAATTTCCTCGCCGGCGGTGTTATCCGCTTATTTGGTATCAGGAAGAATGAAAAAGCAGAATCCTATACAGAAAATGAGATCCGGTCCATCGTGGAAGTCAGCCATGAAGAAGGCGTAACGACTAGTGATGAAAAAGCCATCATCAATAATGTGTTCGATTTTACGGACACCACGGTTCGCGAGGTTATGGTGCCAAGGATCCATGTAACTGCGATTGGGGCTGGTTCTTCTTATGAAGAGCTGATGAACACTTTTAAAGAAGATCATTTCACGCGTCTTCCGGTTTATGATGAAGAAGAGGATAAATTGATCGGTCTTGTTAATGTCAAGGATCTTGTTTTCTATGACCCGGAAAAAATCAGTTCTTTCCAGGTTTCTGACATCATGCGTGAAATCCACTACACCTATGATGGAAAACACCTTTCGGAGCTGCTTAGCGAAATGAAAGCTTCCAGAGAGGGTATGATGGCAGTTATGGATGAGTATGGTGATACGATCGGTATTGTAACTATGGAAGATCTTTTAGAGGAAATCGTTGGTGATATCCGTGATGAGTATGACGAGAACGAAGAAAATGAATTCCGTAAGATCAATGAGAAAGAATATTTGATCGAAGGCCATGTAAGCCTTGAAGATATTAACGACAGACTGGGAACGTCGTTAGAATCTGAAGATTATGACTCTATTGGAGGTCTTTTGATCGAGCAGCTTGGACGGCTTCCGGAAGAAGGCGATGAAGCAAAATTGGAAGAAGTACTGATCAAAGCTGAAAAGGTAGATAAAAACAAAACGGAAATTGTAAAACTGATATTGCTGTAATAGGTTTCGTAACAAAACCATCACAGAATTGGTTTATAAATAATAAAAAATTGGCATCAAGGAAAAACTGCAATATATGGAAATGGATAAAACAGTAGAAGAAAAAATACATAATGGTCTTAGCTCTGCTGAGGTGGATGAGAAAGTTAAGGCAGGACAAGTTAACGGCGATTTAAACGTAAAGACGAAATCATATAAAAAGATTATTTTCGATAATCTTTTTTCTCTGTTTAATCTTGTAAATGTTATTCTGGTTATCTGCGTCATAATGGTTGGGTCCTGGAAGAACGGCCTCTTTTTCCTGGTCGTTATCTGGAACTTCCTTTTAGGATGCGCACAGGAAATCCGGGCGAAAAGAACAATCGACAAGCTGTCTCTGCTTTCTGCACCGAAAGCCTATGTTGTTCGTGACGGAGCAGTTAAGGAAATCCAGGTTTCTGAAATCGTTTTAGGAGATATCACGGAATTAAAGAGCGGACGCCAGATATGTGCGGACGCCGTTGTTTTAGAAGGCGAATGCCAGGTAAATGAAAGTCTGATCACGGGTGAAAATACACCGATCCTCAAAAAGGCTGGAGACCATCTGCTTTCCGGAAGCTTTCTGATCGCAGGAAAAGTCTTAGCAGAAGTCGAGCATGTCGGTGAAGACAATTACGTCAACAAGATCACGCTGGGAGCGAAGTATTATAAAAAGCCGACTTCCGTTATCATGAAGTCTGTTAAGACGATCGTACGCGTGATCGCAATTGCGCTGATCCCGATGGCCGGACTTCTGGTCTGGAAAAACTTTTTCGCCATCAGTCAGCCGTTTAACGAAGCAATGGTCAAGGTTGTTGCAGCAATCTCTGCGATGATTCCCGGGGGCATGGTACTCTTAGTCAGCATCGTGTTGGCCGTTAGTGTTGTTCGCCTTTCTGTGCATAAAACCTTAGTGCAGGATCTTTACTGTGTGGAAAACCTTGCGCGTGTTGATGTTCTGTGCCTTGACAAGACCGGAACGATAACGGAAGGCGTCATGAACGTGGAACAGCTTGTTCCGCTCGATATCAGCTCTGATGTGAAAATATCTGAAGATAAACTGAGTAATTTTGT
>CAMODY010000033.1 GCA_946611595.1 uncultured Clostridia bacterium
AATGCTGCATGACCAAACTGATCATACTGTTTTCTCTTGGTCTCATCACTTAATACGCCGTAAGCTTCAGACGCTTCCTTAAACTTGGCCTCTGCTTCTTTATCGCCCGGGTTCATATCCGGATGATATTTCTTTGCCAATTTTCTGTATGCTTTTTTGATCTCATCCTGTGAAGCAGTTTTTTCTACTCCAAGGACCTCATAATAATCTCTCTTGTCAGCCATTGTTTTTCCTTGTAATCATTTTTATTTGCTTTAGATGTTGTCCTGGGAAAAGACCATCTAAAAATACTCATGTGGAATCCGGGAAAATCCCGGATTCCACTTTTTTGCTTTAAACAGTTATGCTCTGTGATTAGATTTCTTTGAAGTCGCCATCAACAACATCACCTTCCGGAGATGGGTTCGGATCCTGCTCCGGCTGTCCGCCTGCAAAGCCACCGCCCATGTTCGGGCCTGCCTGGCCAGCCTGGCTCTGTGCCTGCTCATACATCTTTGTGAACAGTTTCTGGCTGCTTGCAAGCAGTTTTTCTTTTGCAGACTTGATGGAGTTTACCTGCTCCGGTGTCAGTTCTGCGCTTGGATCTGTTCCGAGAAGAGCTTTCAGTGTGCTGAGATCAGACTCAACTTCTGCCTTATCTGTCGGATCCAGTTTGTCGCCTGCATCGTTCATTGCTTTTTCAACCTGCATTGCCAGGGAATCAGCTTCGTTTCTTGTATCAACAGCTTCCTTACGAGCTTTATCCTGTGCTTCAAACTCTGCAGCTTCTTTAACTGCTTTGTTGATCTCATCATCGCTCATGTTGGAGCCGGAAGTGATCGTGATGTGCTGCTCTTTTCCTGTTCCAAGGTCTTTAGCGCTTACGTTAACGATACCATTTGCATCAATATCGAAAGTAACTTCGATCTGTGGAATTCCACGTGGAGCCGGTGCGATACCGTCTAAGCGGAACTGTCCTAAAGTCTTGTTATCTCTTGCGAATTCACGCTCACCCTGTACAACGTGGATATCAACTGCACTCTGGTTATCTGCTGCTGTTGAGAAGATCTGGCTCTTCTTTGTCGGGATCGTTGTATTTCTCTCGATCAGCTTAGTAGCAACGCCGCCTAAGGTCTCGATAGAAAGTGACAGCGGAGTTACGTCCAGAAGAAGGACATCGCCGGCACCTGCATCACCTGCAAGTTTACCACCCTGGATAGCAGCACCGATTGCTACGCACTCATCCGGGTTCAGAGTCTTAGAAGGCTCCTGGCCTGTCAGCTGCTGTACCTTAGCCTGAACAGCCGGGATACGTGTAGATCCACCAACTAAAAGGACTTTTCCAAGCTCGCTTGCGGTAAGACCTGCATCTCTAAGTGCCTGCTGTACAGGACCTGCTGTTGCTTCTACAAGGTCATGTGTCAGTTCATCAAATTTAGCTCTTGTAAGATCCATATCTAAGTGTTTCGGACCTTCAGCTGTTGCTGTGATGAACGGTAAGTTAATGTTTGTTGTTGTAGCAGAAGAAAGTTCTTTCTTTGCTTTCTCAGCAGCTTCACGAAGTCTCTGAAGAGCCATCTTATCTGTGCTTAAATCGATGCCTTCCTGAGATTTGAACTGCTGGATCAGGTAATCCGTTACTCTCTGGTCGAAGTCATCACCACCGAGTCTGTTGTTACCAGCTGTTGCAAGAACTTCGATAACACCATCACCGATCTCAATGATGGAAACATCGAATGTACCACCACCAAGGTCATAAACCATGATCTTCTGCTCTGCTTCATTGTCAAGACCATAAGCAAGTGCAGCTGCTGTCGGCTCGTTGATGATACGATCAACTTTAAGACCTGCGATCTTACCTGCATCTTTGGTTGCCTGTCTCTGTGCATCATTGAAGTAAGCCGGAACTGTGATAACAGCTTCATCCACTTTCTCGCCAAGGTGTGCTTCTGCATCAGCTTTCAGTTTCTGAAGAACCATAGCAGAGATCTCCTGCGGTGAATAGCTTTTGCCTTCAATGTTTACTCTGTAGTCAGAGCCCATCTCTCTTTTGATGGAAGAGATTGTGTTGTCAGCATTGGTAACTGCCTGACGTTTTGCCGGCTCACCAACTAATCTTTCGCCATTCTTTGTGAAAGCAACTACAGACGGGGTTGTACGTACGCCTTCAGCGTTTGCGATAACGACCGGTTTTCCACCTTCCATAACTGCTACACATGAGTTTGTTGTTCCTAAATCAATACCGATAATTTTTGCCATTTTATTTTCCTCCTTTGATGGGCTCTTTGCCCTGGATAATAGTTATATATATTTTCGCGCTCTGCGCGGATTTTTTACTAATTTGCTACCTTTACCATACTGTATCTTACGACATGTTCTTTATACATATAGCCTTTCTGGAATTCCTCTACGACGATGTTGTCGCCGGCTTCTTCATCATCCACATGCATCACAGCATTATGGAAATTCGGATCAAATTCCTTACCGACTGCCTCGATCGGTGTAACACCAAGATCTTCGAGCACCTTTACAAACTGTTTATGGATCATTTCCATTCCTTCTGCAAAGGCAGATGCTTCCTTATCATCCGGAACATTCTTTAAAGCCAGTTCGAAATTATCCAATACCGGAAGGATCTTCTCGACCACATCTTTTGCACCCATGTCATAACGAGCTGCTTTTTCTTTATCTGTTCTCTTGCGGAAATTATCAAATTCTGCAAACAGTCTCTGATACTTTTCTACGGCCTCTTTCAGTTTTCCGTCCGCTTCATCTACCGCTGTTTCCGAAACTTCCTCACTTCCTTCAGCCTCTGCTTCGTTTGTTTCGACCTCAGCTGTTTCTTCTGTAGCTTCTGCTTCTTCCGTTTCAGCTGTTTCTTTTACTTCTTCGTCCATCTCTTCCTGAGCTTCTTTGACCCATTTCAGTTCTCTTTCTTTAGCCAAGTCTCATTCCGCCTTTCTGTTTATTGTCTATTTATCAGGCTTCCGGAACTGCTTATCCAGATTTCCTGTAACATTCTTTAGTGCATCCATGACCTTCTCGTAATCCATACGTTTCGGTCCGATGATTCCGACTTTTCCGTAGACACCTTTTTCAAACTCATAAGTTGCAGTGACTACCGCACAGTCTTCCATGGAACTTACCGAAGTTTCCTGTCCGATGTAGACCTGGATTCCGGTATTTTCATCTTCGTTTTCTCCTGAATTATCTGCCAGGAGACCAGTTAAAAGTTCTTTTTCCTCGAGTGTTCCGATCAGGCCGCTTGCTTTGGTCGTATCGGAAAGCTCCGGATATTTAAAGATATTAGTTGCTCCGCTCGTGAAGATCTGTATGCCGTCCGCACTTCCGATCGCTGCTGCGATCGCGTTGATGATCTCCGAAACCAAAGCTCCAAGCTCACCTGCGGAATCTGCCATATTCGCTGCCATATCGAAGTTGATCTCACGAAGCGTCTTTCCGTTTAGTTCATTGTTAAAAAGAATGTTCAGCTTCAAAAGCGTTTCCGGATCTATGTCTTTATCAACCTGGATCATCTCGTTTTTAACAATGTTTCCTTCGAGTACGACCGTTGTTAAAAGTTTAGTCGGCTCAACTAAAGTGAGCTGTACGAATTTCAGCCGGTTTTTGTTTGCCTGCGGCATACTGATCACGGATGTATAATTCGTATTGTTTGCAAGCATCTTGGCCATCTCCTGAAGGACTTCCTCGATCCGGTCGATCCTGCGGTCGATCTCGGACGGCTCGTCTTCCGTCTGCTCTGCTACATGAGCTTCTTTTTCCATTGCCGCCTGCTTTTCAGAAAGCATATCGTCAACATATAAACGATAGCCGGCATCTGTCGGAATACGGCCTGCGGAAGTATGCGGCTGGAAGATGTAGCCCATTTCCTCGAGGTCTGCCATCTCATTCCGGATCGTAGCGGAACTTAAATTCAGATCCGTATACTTGGAAATGGTCCTTGAACCAACCGGCTCACCGGTTTCCAGATAATTCTTGATAATTGCCTGAAGAATTTTCTTTTTTCTTGCATCCAGTTCCATGATCTCACCGGCCCTTCCGTACCTGCTTGTCTTTGGATTGTTAGCACTCAAATTAATAGAGTGCTAACATCTGTTGTTATATTAGCACTATAACACAATAGTGTCAACAAAATTTCCGCTTAATTTTTGTGAATTTGATGTGAAATTACAGGATATCCGGGCGGCGTTTTTTCGTCCGCTCGACAGACTGGCTTCTGCGCCATTTTAAGATTTCCGCATGGTTTCCAGACAGCAGAACATCAGGCACTTTCATGCCCATAAACACTTCTGGTCTCGTATACTGCGGATATTCTAAAAGTTTGATTTTAAGCTCTTCCTGCTCTTTAGTTTCAGGATTTGCTTCATTAGATTTAGACGGATTTCGTCTTAAAAGATCTCCATATACTTCTCTTCTGCTCCGTTTGGTCAGTTCTTCTTCCGGATAGACATAAGAAAAGCTCTCGTCCACGCCAGAATCTTCATTTGTAAGTACACCAGGGACCATGCGGCTGATGGCGTCCGTCATAACCATTGCCGGAAGTTCGCCTCCGGTAAGGACATAATCGCCAATAGAAACGTCCTCTGCTTCAATCAGGTCCAGTACGCGCTGATCAACGCCTTCATAGTGCCCGCAAAGAATGATCAGATCATCCTCCTTCGCAAGTTCCTTTGCCATTTCCTGATCAAATACCCTGCCCGCAGGAGAAGTAAATAAAACACGCGGTTTTTGAAACTGCATCATCTGAAAATCAGGATCTAAAAGTGCATCCTGAAAGCTGATGCCGCGTGATGATGCAAACTGGTTTACTTTTCCTGCCGCAATGCCCGCAAGAACGTCCTTATATGCATCATAGATTGGCTGACACTGCATGACCATACCTGCGCCTCCGCCGTATGGCGCATCATCCACATGCCCATGTTTATCTTCCGTGAAATCGCGGATATTTACGGCATGCACGGAAATAAGACCGGCCTCTGCCGCCCTTCCGATAATACTGGTATTCAATCCGGAAGTGATCATCTCCGGAAACAGTGTCAGAATGTGAAAATTCATATTAAATCAATCCCGGAAGGAGATGAACCAAGATCTCTCCTTCTTCAATATCTACATTTAAAATACAGTCTTTAATCACAGGGATCAGAAGTTCCTTCTTTCCGGTATTAACAATGTAAACATCATTTGCTCCGGTCTGAAGTACGTCTTTGATCGTTCCGATGCAGCGGTCTGCATCCACTTCGATAGTAGGATCCGCTTCTTTTAAAACAGGGACACTTTCTTCATCTAAGAAAACCTTGCAGCCTAAAAGATCTGCGATATAGTATTCGCCTTCTTCTAACGGCTGGGCATCTTCTCGGTAGATCATGACGTCCGCCTGTCTGTATTTGTTAGCTTCTTCCGGAGTATCAAAACATGCAAAATGAACGATCGCCATATTCTTAAAGAACTTGACGCCTTTGATCTCCGTTTCAATATCCCCTTTTTTGCTTTGGATGATCACACGCTTTACTTCTTTGAAACGCTCCGGAGAATCCGTTGTCGGATAGACTTTCACTTCCCCTTTGATTCCATGTGCCTGCGTGATCACACCGATTCTTAAAAGCTGTTCCATATGCTTTCTTTTATTGACAGGATTCGTTTTTACAAACAGCGGAAGAGCCGGGCCTAAGCCCTATGCCCTTCCGTTTCAATTTTACTCTACGATATCAACAACGACCTTCTGGCCTTTTTTTGTGGCCGCGGTCTTAACTACCGTTCGAATGGATTTTGCGATACGGCCCTTTTTGCCGATGACTTTTCCCATGTCGTCTTTTGCAACATGGAGTTCCAAAACAATTGTCCCGTCGTCTTCTTCATTCTGAACAACAAGAACTTCTTCCGGTGAATCAACAAGAGCCTTAGCGATTACTTCTACTAATTCCTTCATCCTTCACCTCTTTCTATTTTGTGATGCCCTCGCCTTTGAAAAGTTTTGCTACGACATCTGTCGGCTGTGCACCATTGTTAAGCCATTTCTGAGCGGCCTCTTTATCGATAGATACAGCGCTCGGCTCCTGGTTCGGATCATATGTTCCGATTTCTTCGATAAATCTTCCATCACGTGGAGAACGGCTGTCAGCCACTACGATTCTGTAAAAAGGTGCTTTTTTCTTTCCCATTCTTCTTAATCTGATTTTAACTGCCATTTTGTTTTTCCTCTTTTCTTAAAAAATCTTTATTTTCTTAATTTTATAATTCACGGCCTAGCCGTTTCAAACTTTAGAATAGACCCTTCATGCCTTTCATGCCCTTCATACCGCCGAGCATTCCGCCAAGGCCTTTGCCTCGTTTTCCTCCCATGAGTCCGTTGATACCGCCCATCTGTTTCATCGCTTTTTTTGCTTGTTCAAACTGTTTTACAAGACGATTTACTTCTGCGATATCTACGCCTGCACCTTTTGCAATCCTGTTTTTCCGGGAAGGATTCAAAAGTTTCGGGTTTCGGCGCTCTTTTTTGGTCATGGAATTGATGATCGCTTCCACACGCATCAGCTTGCTGTCATCTAAGACTAAGCCATTCATGTTAACGCCCGGCATCATTTTAAGGATCTCACCGAGTCCGCCCATCTTTCGCATCTGCTGCATGCTCATCAGATAGTCTTCAAAGTTGAGGTCGTTCTTTTTCATGCGGGCAGCCATATCCATGGCCTGCTCTTCATCAATCGACTGCTCAGCCTTTTCGATCAGAGAAAGGACATCACCCATGCCGAGGATTCTTCCGGCCATACGATCCGGATAGAACTGTTCGAGGTCTGAAAGTTTCTCTCCCATACCTGCAAAGAGGATTGGAACGCCTGTAACGGAACGAACGGAAAGTGCCGCACCACCTCTTGAGTCACCATCGAGTTTGGTAAGGATCACACCATCAACACCAATACGTTCATTAAATCCCTTTGCAATATTTACAGCATCCTGACCAGTCATTGCATCGACCACGAGGATCGTCTGTGTGACATCGATCGTATTTTTGATGCTTTCAAGCTCTGCCATCATGTCCTCATCGATCTGCAGACGACCTGCGGTATCGACGATGATCACATTGTTATTGTTTGCCTTTGCATGCTCCATTGCAGCTTTTGCAATGTCTGCTGCCTTTTTATCGGTTCCCTGCTCAAAGACCGGAACACCGACTTTTTCTGCATTGATCTTTAACTGATCAACAGCTGCCGGACGATAGATGTCGCAGGCAACAAGGAGCGGGCGCTTGCCCTGTTCTTTTAACTTTCCGGCAAGTTTTGCTGCCGTAGTTGTTTTACCAGAACCCTGAAGACCTGCCATCATGATGACCGTCTTTGCCATACCTGGAAGGAGCTTCAGCTCTGCCGGTTCTCCGCCCATTAGGGAGGTCAGCTCTTCGTTAACGATCTTGATGACCATCTGGCCAGGCGTAAGGGACTTCATAACGTCTTCGCCAACCGCACGTTCCTTTACGGAAGCGATAAACTGTTTTACGACCTTGAAGTTAACATCGGCCTCTAAGAGAGCCATCTTAACTTCTTTCATCGCAAGGTCAACATCTGCTTCTGTAAGACGTCCTTTGCCTCTTAATTTTTTAAATACATTCTGTAATTTATCTGATAAACTTTCGAATGCCATTTAGCGTTTTGCCTTTCTCTTACAAAATATCCAGGATCTCTTCCGCGATCGTTTTTGCCTGTTTCAAGCTGTCGCTTCCCTGAATCTTCTGCACCTCATTTTTGATATGAAGGAATTTCTCCACAAGATGCAGTTTATTCTCATAATCATTTAGCGTTTTTTCCACCCGTTTGATCAGGTCATGTACGCCCTGACGACTGATACCGGAACTTTCCGCAAGCTCTGCCAGCGAAAGATTTTCCAGCACATAGCCTTCATAAATATCTTTTTGATGCTCTGTCAGCAGATCTCCGTAAAAATCATATAACAGAGACTGCTCTACGATTTTTTCCATAGCTTTGCCATATTACACTACCCATTTATCAATGTCAAGTATTTTTACTTGACATTATCATGTATTTTGCGACAAAAATTCTGTTTCCGGATTCAGATTGGCTCTACTTGAGAATCAGACCGATTTATAATAGAATAATCCCAAATTAATTGGACTTAGTTTGAAAACAGGTGAGATTATGAAAACAATTGTTAAATTCCTTCCGGCAATCATCTCAGTGGTCTTAATTGCCGTAATCTGTATCGTTTTAAGCGTAGGACTGACATCCTGCGGTGGAAACAAGCCGAAAGAAGCAGCTGTTGCAAAATATGCAGCCTCTGACACGACCGAAGTTGCTGTTTACGAACTTACGGAAAACGAAGAGACAAAAGAACTGACTGCCACACAGGCCTATACGATTCCACGTGGTTCATTAGTGAACGTATACCCTACACCTGAAACAGTCGGGGAAGTAAACTATCTCCGTCTTGAAGAGGAAGCGCCTTCTGTGGAAAGCGACGAAGAGCCTCCGATCCATTATCTTTTAGAATCCGATCTTGTTGATGATCAGGGAGCTTGCGTGCGCGAAACTTCACGCTTTGTCAGAACCTCTGTGACCGTATACGAAAATCCGGACACTCCTGATATTGCCTCCTTCTTTAAGAAAGGAACCGCTCTTGAAGTCACCGGCTTTGATAAAGTGAATGACGACGGTACCGTAGAAATGTACAAAGTAAAATCCGGCGAAACAGAAGGTTACGTATTTGGTAAATATCTGGCTGCTACACAGGAAGAGGCCGATGCCGTAAACACTGAATACTATGATCTTAATAAAGATAAGATCTATGAAACTGAGCTCTACTGCGGCGCTCCGTCTTCAATGGACTACTTCCCGTATGACAAGAGCTTTGATACGGATAAAGAGATTCCGCAGGAAGCAAGAACCCTGTATATGAACGCTGGAACGATCGACTACATCGACAACTATATTGAATGCGCGAAAGAGATCGGATGTAACGCCTTTGTTATCGATATTAAAGATGGCGGTCTTGCCTACCATGCAGATGTTGCAAAAGAATACAGCCCGACGTCATTCGATAAGTCCCTGCATGATATCGCAGACTATAAGGCGTGTGTCGACAAAGTAAAAGCTGCAGGTATCTGGACAATTGGTCGTATCGTTGTATTTAATGATGAGCAGTTTGCTGCTGATAATCCGAATGAGTGTATTTATAACAATGGCGTTAATCAGGAATGGCCTTCTGCATACTCCCGTCTTGCATGGGAATACAATGTGAAGCTTGCAGTTTCCGCAGTTGAAGAAATGGGCTTTGACGAGATCCAATTTGACTATGTAAGATTCCCGGAAAACACCTTCTTCATGTCCAGAGACGGCAGTGCGGATTTCAAGAATACCTACAACGAAGAGAAAGCGGAAGCAATCCAGAATTTCTGCTTCTATGCAGCAGATCAGATCCATAAAGCCGGCGCATACTTCTCAGTCGACGTATTCGGCGAATGCTCAAACGGATATGTAACCGCATATGGCCAATACTGGCCGGCAATCTCCCTTGTTGTTGATGCGATCAGTTCCATGCCTTATGTAGATCACTTTGGACGTGATGTTGACACATGGTCAGATTACTACACTACCGTTTATAACTGGGCGACCAAAGCTGCAGAAGCACAGACCATCACACCGAATCCGGCGATCGCAAGAACCTGGCTTACCTGTTATGATGTTCCATATTGGGATCCGGTGATTTCAGCAAACTCTGCTTTCCTCGGCGGACAGGTACAGGCGCTTTGGGATGCCGGAATCGGACAGGGCGGTTTCATCACCTGGAATGCTGCATCTAACGTAAATATTTACTACAACGTAGGAGAGGCATTTAAACGCGACTATACGGCTAAGTAAGAAGCCAGTAAAGCAAAATAAACTCCAGGAGAATTCCAGTAGAACAAGCACTAATAGTTAGGATTACAAGCAGGACCGACTTCAGGCCCTGCTTGTTTTTATATTTGGTCTCTGGCATTCGCTCTTCTCTTTTGTCCCTGCTGCTCTTTTGCGCCACATGAGGACCCGCAAAGATTATTTGCTTCTTAATATTTTTCAGCTCATAAGCCAACACCTCAGCGCTCTGAAAGCGTTTTAACGGTTCTTCCTCTGTGCATTTTAAAAGCAGACGCTGAAAATCCGGAGAAACTGCATTCCTTAATGTATTTCGATCTAATGCATTTTCTGATGAGAAGATGTGGTCTTCCGGCTCATCGCCTGTCAATAAATAATACATCACCATACCAAGCCCATATATATCTGAACGCGCATCACTCTGCGACATACACCCGCCATACTGTTCCGGAGCCGCATATCCTTTTGTTCCAAAAAAATTGGTATCGCGGTCTTCCCACTTCACATATTCACGCGCAATGCCAAAGTCGATCAGTTTTATACTTCCATCCGGCTGCAGCATGATATTATCGGGTTTGAGGTCACGATAGATCACAGGAGGCTTACGCCCGTGCAAAAAGATTAATATCTCGCAGAGTTTTATCCCAATCTCAATTACAGCGGCCTCATCAAAAGGACCGTTTCGTTTAACATAAGCGCTAAGCGTCTCTCCCGGGACATACTCTTCAACCAGCCAGATATCAGTGCCCGGCTGCTTTCCTCCGCTTATATCCTCCAGGCATGAAAAAGAATCCAGATATTTTACAATGCCCGGATGCTTCAGTCTTGAAAGGAGTCTTGCCTCCTCTGCCCTCGTTTTCTTTACGATTACAAAGTCTCTTGTGAAACGGTCTTTCGCCGTATAAACGTCTCCCATGCCGCCTTTTTTCAATTGACGCACGAGTTGATAGCGGCCTTCTAAAATACGGCCGTTATGAGGGATTTCTGTCATATTTTATTGTGAGTTACAGTGTAAGAAAAAAAGAGCGCTGCAGAAAAGACATTTTCTGCAGCGCAAGAATCTTAGTTCAGTGGATTTCCTTCCATATCAAAGAGCGGAAGTTTTTCCAGGAATATGATATCATCTCTGTCTGCTGCAGCACCCTCAGCAAGGATGGCCATGCGTCCGACTACATTTCCACCGGCTTCGTTTACCAGTTTTTCAACTGCGGCTAAAGACTCACCGGTAGAAATAACATCGTCTAAGATCAGAATCCGTTTTCCCTTCATCTTCTTTGCATCAGCGCCGTCCATATACAGCTTCTGCGTAGCTTCTGTCGTAATAGACTTTAC
The DNA here is from genome assembly GCA_946611595.1 of uncultured Clostridia bacterium. GTDB lineage: Bacteria > Bacillota > Clostridia > Lachnospirales > Lachnospiraceae > RGIG5612. The sequence goes on from CAMODY010000033.1 coordinate 11,193, forward strand.
TTCAGTTGAGAAAACACCGTCCATATATAATTTCGGAGCTTTGCGGACTAAGAAATAGTCATTGCGTCCACTCTGCTTTGCCATCTCATGGATCAGAGGGATCGCCTTTGCTTCCGGAGCAACCATATAATCAAATTCAGGAGCTTTTTTAAGAAGTTCTGCCGCACATGCACAGGTCAGTTCCACGTCACCAAAGATGACAAAACCTGCAATTACAAGGGTATCGGATGCCTTACAAAGCGGGAGTTCTCTTTTGCAGCCTGCGATTGTCATTGGATATCTTGTTTTCATGATTCAAATTCCTCCAGAAGTTATTTGTAGTCAATTATTAGCGGTTTTATTCTTCTTCAAATTCCACGTCTTTCAACTGAGCATGGGAGACCAGTTCCTTTTCCCAGGAAAGAGTTGCCGTGTTGAACGTCCACTTCAGAACGGAGCACGGAAGAACGCAGGTATTGGTCTGATCAAAATCAACAAGACCTAAAATGGTATCAACGTTCAGACTTTCTGCTGCAGAGATCACATCTTCAACATCAAGTGCCATTGCAAGTTTTACCGCATCGATTGCAATCTCTACATTACCATGTTTATATCCTAAAAGCTCAGAACTGGAAGAAAGAAAAGTATCCTCCCACCAAAGTCCTAAAACGCTTCCATCTTCATCTGTCAAAGAAGACTCAAACGGATACTTCTTATCCCAGGAAGTAAGTGTATAAAACTCTTTGCTGTCTACTCCATTAGCAACGTCGGCAATATCGTTTACAAATAAATGATTATTTACCAGAACACACATCTGTGGCGCAAAGCCCTTCATGTCTTCCGTTGCCCATAAAGCCGAGAACTGATCTGCCTCCATAAAGCAGATAACAGCCTGTGCTTTCGCAGAAGAAAGGTTTTTAACCGCAGCACTGTAGTTCGGAGCTTCCGGGTCTAAAAATCCCGGATTAGCCACCTGCAGTCCATTTTCTGCAGCAAAGGCACTGAGTGCATCTGCAAAATCTTCTGCTTCTTCAGACTGAACCGCCATAAGACCGACAGTGGTAATTCCCTGCTCGTCAAAAACATCCTTTAAAGCCTCAAGGCGTGAAGTATTGTCATAAGAACAGTTAAAGCAGTAGTCATAGCTTCCACTTTCAAGCCATGCTCCATTTTCCGCGTTTACAGAGAAGAACGGAACCTGCTCATTTTCGCATACACCTGCGATCGCAATGGCGGTATTAGCTCCACTTCCGGAGATTACAAGGTCAACATTCTCTTCTTCAATTAAATGCTCTGCTGCCTCTTTTGCCCCTTCTGCAGTAGACTTGGAATCTGCCACAATAAAGCGGATCTTCAGCTTTCTTTGCAGCGTATCGATATAGATTCCCTCGTTTGCATTGATCTCTGCAACTGCTGCTTCTTCTGTCTCAAGTGTTCCTTCTCCATAAGCGGCAAGTTCACCTGTCAGCGGGCAGACACAACCGATCGTAATAAAGTTTTTCTGAGTAGCATAGGTGCCGCTCTTTCCACATCCGGATAGAACGGCCCCTGCAAGCATGGTCAGCATAACAACTGCCATGATCAATTTTTTGTTTAAATGTTTTTTCATATAAAATTACTGTAATGCTGAAATCACTTTGATTGCTTCTTCAATTTTGTCATTCTTAATGAAGTCAAATTTACCTTCATCAGAAAGCTCCGTAAGTTCCGGCATGATCGGCATCTTACCAAGAACCGGAAGGTTCATTGCTGCAGCAAGTGAATCAATATGGCTCTCGCCAAAGACTTTGATCTTCTTACCGCAGTCCGGACACTCAAGGTAGCTGTAGTTTTCAATGATTCCAAGAACCGGAACATTCATTTCTTCAGCCATGTTGTATGCCTTCTTTACGATCATGGTTACAAGATCCTGAGGGCTTGTAACGATCACGATGCCGTCAAGCGGAAGTGACTGGAAAACTGTCAGCGGAACATCACCTGTTCCAGGAGGCATATCAACTAAAAGATAGTCAAGCTCGCCCCAGATAACGTCTGTCCAGAACTGTTTTACAACACCTGCAAGAACCGGGCCTCTCCAGATAACCGGAGTTTCCTCGTTTTCAAGCAACATGTTAATGCTCATAATACGGATTCCGCCAGCTGTCTCTTTCGGATAGATTCCGTTCATGTCGCCTTCAGCCTGTCCCTGAATACCAAACATCTTCTGGATGGATGGTCCTGTAAGGTCTGCATCTAAGATACCGACTTTAAATCCTTTTTTGGAAAGCTCAACTGCAAGGCTTCCTGTTACGAAAGATTTTCCGACACCGCCTTTACCACTGACGATACCGATTACTTTTTTAATATCACTGAAGCGGTTTGCCTCTTCGATCATGCTCTTTGGTCCGCCATTTGCACTTGGACAAGAGCCAGCGCTTGCGCAGCCTGCACA
>CAMODY010000034.1 GCA_946611595.1 uncultured Clostridia bacterium
CTGTTCCAGGTATCTTTGTGTGCCTGGGTTTCATTTTCAAATGGGAAGGATTCTGCGGAAGAGCAGAAGGCGCCAAAGGACTCGAGATCTTCATAAGGTGTCCATGCTCTGGTGATGCTGCTCGTCTTATAGCAGGTCATATCCCCGTAATTCATCGTGTAGATATTAACCGGCTTCTCGTTAGGAATGCTGACGGGAGCAGTTGTCGTCTCAATCTCGGTGCTTTCTGTTGGAGCCGGTATTGACTCCGGCTGCGGAGCGTTCTTTTTCTTATTGCCGCAGCTTACGATCAGGACGATCACAAGAATGATCAGCACAAGCAGAACACCGGCTGCGATCAGTCGGTTGCGGATCACTCTCTTTCTGCGCTGGGCGCGTGTCTCTCTTCTTCGATTCATGAGCTTCCTCCGAATGGAAATTGTTTTTCTTATTGTATCAGTAAGCTCCCTACAGTTCCATGCAAAATTCAAAATGGGAAAGATTCCCAAATTCGTTGACAAACGGATATCTGAGTGACATAATTGGGAATCATTCCCAAATTTATTCAGACATATTATATATATTATTAGAAGAAGGGTTTTAATGAATACAAAAACATCTTACAAAACAAAACAGAAAGAAATCCTGGTCAATTACCTGGTCTCTAAGAAAGGAACACACTTTACGGCGGGTGAAATCTGTGAATATATGAAATCACAGGGAGAGACCATCGGCCAGTCAACGGTCTACCGTCGCCTCGAGAGCCTGGTGGATGAAGGAATCTTAAATAAATATACGGTGGACGGTACCAGCCCGGCCTGCTTTGAGTATGTCGGAGAAGAGTCTCACGGCGAAGAAGTCTGCTATCACTGCAAGTGTGAAAAATGCGGAAAACTGATCCATTTGCACTGCGAGGAAATGAAGGAAATACAGGAGCATTTGCTTAAAGGGCATCAGTTTATGATGGATCCGAAGCGCACCGTTTTCTACGGATTGTGCGAGCAGTGCAGATAGGGAGCGTTTATGAAAAGAGTTTTGGCAATCATTATAGCTGCGGCCTTTGCGATCGGAAGTCTTGCGGCGTGTGGAAATAGATCTGCAGAGGAAGGCTCTGCGGCAAAGGGCACAGGGGCTCCTGAAAAACTTCAGATCGTAACTACGATCTTCCCGATTTATGACTGGGTACAGAATATCCTCGGAGAAAATGCGCCTCATGCGGAAGTGACCATGCTTTTGGATAATGGTGTGGATCTGCACAGTTATCAGCCGACGGTAGAAGATATCATGAAGATCTCTACCTGTGATCTCTTTGTCTATGTCGGCGGAGAGTCGGATGCGTGGGTAAGTGATGCGTTGGAAGAAGCCGTGAACCCGGATATGGTCGTCGTGAATCTGCTGGAACTTTTAGGGGATTCTGTGAAAGAAGAAGAGCTGAAAGAGGGCATGCAGGAAGATAAGCATGAACACGAAGAGGACGCGGAATATGATGAGCATGTCTGGCTGTCCCTTCGAAATGCTGAAGTTCTTTGTGAAAAAATAGAGCAGGCGTTAGAGGAGATCGATCCGGACTGCGCAGATATTTATCAGAAAAATCTGGAAAGCTATAACGGAAAGTTACAGGCGCTTGATGCAGAATATGAGGCGGTGGTTTCAAAGGCTTCTGTTAAGACACTGCTTTTTGGTGACCGTTTCCCATTCCGCTATTTAGTAGATGATTATGGACTGGATTATTTCGCTGCCTTTGTCGGCTGCTCGGCAGAAACAGAGGCCAGCTTTGAGACGATCACCTTCCTTGCCGGAAAGGTGGATGAACTCTCTCTTCATACGGTCCTTACGATTGAAGGCGGAGACGGCAGGATCGCAGAGACGATCGTACAGACAAGTAAGGCAAAAGATGCAAAAGTTTTATCACTGAATTCCATGCAGTCTGTAACGGCAAAAGACGTACAGGCAGGAAGCACGTATCTTTCCATGATGGAAGAGAATCTTAAAGTTTTAGAAGAAGCACTCAAGTAATACTGTTTTCGAAAGAACAACAGGTAGAAAGGATAATAGAGCAACGAATGGCACTACTTACAGTTAAGAATTTAAGCGTCGGATATGAGTCGCAGGCTGTAGCGGAGAATATTTCATTCTCTGTTGGTGAGGGCGACTATCTCTGCATCGTCGGAGAAAACGGATCCGGAAAATCAACGCTCATGAAGACGATCCTTGGCTTAATGCCTCCGATCAAAGGAGACATCGAAAGAGGCGACGGACTCAGGCAAAATGAGATTGGATATCTTCCGCAGCAAACGGAAGTGCAGAAGGACTTTCCTGCATCTGTGAAGGAGATCGTTCTTTCCGGCTGTCAGGCCAGAAGCGGTTTCCATCCGTTTTATTCGAAAGCGGAAAAAGCGATCGCAAAAACAAATATGGAGCGCATGGGAATTTCAGACTTTGCAAAGCGCTGCTACCGGGAACTTTCCGGAGGGCAGCAGCAACGCGTCCTTCTTGCAAGAGCACTTTGCGCAAGCGAAAAGATCCTGCTTTTGGATGAGCCGGTTTCCGGACTGGACCCAAAAGTAACGCAGGACCTTTATCAGCTGATCCAGAAACTGAACGAAGAAGGTCTTACGATCATCATGGTCTCACATGATATTGCGGCGGCTGTGAAATACGCAAGCCACATTCTTCACGTTGGACATCATGTCTTTTACGGAACAAAAGATGAGTACTTAGAGAGTGCGGCCGGAAAGGCCTTTTTACTGCAGGAAGGAGGCGAAGCGTAATGTTTGAACAACTTGCGATGTACCTTCAGTATCCTTTTGTGCAGTATGCGCTCATTGTTGGAGTAGCGGTTGCACTTTGTGCATCCCTTTTGGGAGTGACGCTGGTCTTAAAGCGTTTCTCTTTTATCGGCGACGGACTTTCCCATGTAGCCTTTGGCGCCATGGCAATCGCCAGTGTTTTAAATCTTTCGAACAATATGTTGATCGTACTTCCGGTTACGATCATTGCAGCGATCCTTTTGCTTAGAACGGGATCCAAGACGGTTATCAAAGGAGATGCGGCAATTGCGATGATCTCAGTCGGCGCGCTCGCATTTGGTTATATGATCATGAATATCTTTTCGGTATCATCAAACCTCTCTGGCGATGTCTGCACAACTCTCTTTGGCTCGACCTCGATCCTGACGCTCAAAGATACGGAAGTGTGGATCAGTGTTGGTCTGTCCGTTGTGGTCGTTGTATTGTTCATTATTTTTTATAACAAAATATTTGCCGTGACCTTTGACGAAGATTTCGCCATGGCCGTCGGCACCAAAGCAAATGCATATAACCTTTTGATCGCGGTCGTGATCGCCGTGATCATCGTGCTGGCAATGAATCTGGTAGGGTCCCTCCTGATTTCCGCGCTTGTAATTTTCCCTGCACTTTCTGCGATGCGGCTCTTTAAGAGCTTTTTAAAAGTTACGATCTGTTCTGCTGTGATCTCGGTGGTCTGCGCACTCCTCGGAATGCTGATCTCGATCGTAGCAGGAACCCCGGTTGGTTCTACGATCGTAGCTATGGATGTCGTCGTATTCCTGATTTGCTGGCTGATTCGGGCAATAGGAGGAAGAGCGTAATGAAAAGAAAGATTGTACTTCTGCTGACTGGCTGTCTGCTCGCAGCGCTTCTGCTTGCAGGCTGTGGAGATGGTGCATCCGGAACCTCAAATAATCCGAATAATGTCGAGGATGTTCTTCAGGACCGGATCGATGAGGCGGAGGGAAATACGGAAGCAGAGACCGAGACAACAAAAGCAAGTGATATTGCTTTTTATTCTCCGGATGAAGAAGCAGAAACTCCGGATATATATTCGACCGAAGGTGTGGATCTGGATTTGACACAGATGTCCGGAACGATGCTGTTTTCCCAGGTTAATTATATGATGTATAAGCCGGAAAAATTTATCGGGCAGACCGTAAAAGTTCCGGGCTCTTTCAGCGCTGTATATAGCGAAGAAGAACAAAGGTATTATTTTGGATGCCTGGTCCGTGACAGGTCTGCATGCTGCGTACTTGGCGTAGAATTTGAACTGCCGGAAGACTATGTCTATCCGGACGATTATCCTGCAGAAGGAGAAGAGATCACAGTGCTTGGAACCTTTGATACCTATCAGCAGGGACAGTACACTTATGCAGTGCTGAGAGATGCAAAAATGGTTTCATAGTGAATCCTGATCATGAGATAGAAAGGGCGCTTGGCGGCGCTCTTTTTCTGTGCATAGAAGTCTGAATGCAGATTGAAATGGCATGCTCTTTGCGATATTATAGAATCAGTTTGTTAGGACCTTATCTCGTTGCAGAGATGTATGAAAAGAGGAGGTTATTATGTTTTGTCAACAATGCGGAAGTCAGATTCCGGACGACTCTAAATTTTGCACAAGCTGCGGTGCACCGACACCAATTGCGAAAAGTGCTGATTTTGCAGCAGAACCTGTGACCCCGCCGGCAGAAAGAATTGCAGAAACCCAAGCGATTCCTACACCGGTTCCGGTTTATCCACAGGAGAATATGGCTCAGCCACAGAACTATGCGCAGCCGGCTCCGGCATATCAGCAGCCGGCATATAATGCAGGCGCTATGCAGGCACAGCCGCAGAAAAAGAAATGGCACACCAGATGGCCGGCTTCCACGGGCGTCATGGGTGTAATCTTCCTGGTATTCTTTTTAGCCAGCCTTGTTGCGTTATACATGTATTTCCGTGAGGATATCTATATGCCGCTGGGGACATTTTTCGGTGTCCGGCGGATCATCGACATTCTCCTTGCAGTTGCTGTACCGGTACTGTTCTTTGTACACACTAAGAAACTTGCCTTCCTGACAGCAATCCCGATGGTTATACAGCTGATCCTCACGGGCATCAATGTGTTTAGTAACATGGGATATACAGATGACTTGTTGTTAGGAATGGACATCATCCTTTTTGCCTTTGAGTTCATCCTGGTGATCTTATATGTCATTCAGATGTGTGTAAGAGCACATAATCCGGCAATGCCGATCATTTATCTGATCCTTTCGATACTCGAACTGTTGGCGGCAGCAGTCTTTGTCGTCGTTAGTATTGCAGAGTACTATCGTCCGGATATGATGATTGCATACAGCATATTTAATTATATTGCTTCCATCTTCCTGACCGCTGCATACTGCATTGCAATGTTCTCATCAAGGAAGAGATAAACAAAAAAATTGAGTAAAGGTGGAACCCGAAATGAAAGACTATAAAATCGATACCAAATGTGTGCAGGCAGGATATACTCCGGGAAATGGCGAACCTCGTCAGATCCCGATCATCCAGTCTACAACATTTAAATATGCAACTAGTGAGGATATGGGAAAACTCTTTGACTTAGAAGCAGAGGGCTACTTCTACACACGTCTTCAGAATCCGACGAATGATATGGTTGCAGCTAAGATCTGTGAAATGGAAGGCGGAACAGCGGCAATGCTGACGTCCTCCGGTCAGGCAGCAAACTTCTTTGCGATCTTTAATATTGCAGGCTGCGGAGATCATGTGGTATCGACTTCTGCAATCTATGGCGGCACATACAATCTGTTCGCTGTTACGATGAAAAAGATGGGAGTAGAGTTTACTTTCCTGGATCCGGACTGCACGCCGGAGGAACTTGATGCCGCATTTAAACCGAACACGAAAGCTGTTTTTGGCGAGACAATCGCAAATCCGGCTTTAACGGTATTTGATTTTGAAAAGTTCTCCAAGGCAGCACATGCGCATGGCGTTCCGCTTATCGTAGATAATACTTTTGCAACGCCTGTAAACTGCCGTCCGTTTGAGTGGGGGGCAGATATCGTAACGCACTCCACGACCAAGTATATGGATGGCCATGGAGCAACAGTCGGCGGCTGCATCGTAGACAGCGGAAAGTTCAACTGGATGGAGCATGCTGAAAAATTCCCGGGTCTTTGCACGCCGGATGAGAGCTATCATGGAATCGTATATGCGGAAAAATTCGGACAGGAGGGTGCTTTTATTACAAAAGCAACCGCGCAGCTGATGAGAGACTTCGGTTCGATCCAGTCACCGCAGCATGCCTTTATCTTAAACCTTGGACTTGAAAGCCTTCATGTCCGCATGCCACGCCATTGCGAGAATGCGCTCGCGATCGCAAAATATTTAAATAACCACCCGAAGGTCTCATGGGTTAAGTATCCGGGACTGGAAGGCGATAAATACTATGAGCTTGCAAAGAAATATATGCCGAACGGAACCTGCGGCGTTGTTTCTTTCGGTGTAAAAGGCGGAAGAAAAGCGGCAGAAAAGTTCATGAAAGAATTAAAGCTTGCAGCGATTGAAACCCACGTGGCTGACGCCCGTACCTGCTGCTTGCATCCTGCGAATGCAACACACCGTCAGATGAACGATGAGGAACTTTTAGCTGCCGGAATCACGCCGGATCTTGTCCGTTTTTCCGTGGGACTGGAAGCTGCAGAGGATCTGATCGCGGACCTTGATCAGGCACTTGCTACGGTGGAATAGGATACCTTCGGCACTATGAGAAATGCAGAACGCAGAATGACCCGCATTAAAATGCCCTGGTTTTATATTCTCTCATTTACCTGGGGCGGGATCTTAAGCTGCATGGGACTCCTTGTTTCTTTCGTGATGATCATTACCGGCCATAGACCGAAAAAATGGGGCTACTGCTGGTACTTTGAGATAGGAAGGAAAAACTGGGGCGGCTGTGAGTGGGGTCCTGTGTTCCTGAAAGATAAACATGAAGGGGAGCACATAAAAAACCATGAATTCGGGCATGGGATTCAGAATTGTTTCCTGGGACCTTTTATGATCTTTCTGGTTTCAGCGCCTTCGAGCATCCGCTATTGGTACAGAAGGATAAAGACAAGGCTTGGAAAACCTTTAAAGACTGCTTACGATGATATCTGGTTTGAAGGACAGGCCACAAGACTCGGTACGGAAAAGATGCAAAAGATCAGAGCGGAGCATCGCGAAGGGCGAAGGAAACGTTAGAAAACACCTGCGGGTGCATTGCATAAATCGGTATCAACAAGAAAGGATAAAGCAAATGGAGAAGAATTTTATTGTTTGTACAGATTCCGGATGTGATCTTTCTATTGAAGTTTTAACAGAACATGAAATCTATGCGCTTCCACTCCAGTATGAACTGAATGGAAAACTTGTCAGCGATACGATGAAGCATGAAGATTGTCATATGTTCTATGAAGGCATGCGCGCCGGAGACTGCCCGAAGACCAGCCAGGTCAACTCGGTGCAGTTCATAGATTTCTGGACTCCGATCATTAACGAACATCATCTTCCGATCATCCACATCTCCTTAGGCAGTGGTGTTTCCGGAACCTATCACAATGGATGTCTTGCAGCCGAAGATATCAAAGAGGATCTTCCGGACGCTGAGATCCATATGATTGATTCCACACTCTGTTCCGTTGGTTATGGTATGCTGGCGCTTAAGGCGGCAGAGATGAGAGATAATGGGGCAAGCGTAGAAGAGTGCATCAACTGGCTTGAAGAGCATAAAGGCAATATGAACACCTGGTATACGACAGATGAGCTTAAGTATCTGTATCGAAGCGGACGCGTCAGCAAACTCGGCGCAATCTTAGGTGAAGCACTTAACATCTGTCCGATCTTAAACCTGGACCTTGAAGGTCATCTGATCGTGCAGGAAAAAGTGCGTGGTCTTAAGAAGACGATCCGCAGAATCCATGAGATCATTGGCGGCATCGTAGAAGATGCAGACCAGCAGACGGCATACATCTGCCATTCTGATATTCCGGAGCAGGCTGAAAAGTTTGGAGAAGAGATCAAGGAAAAATTCGGTTTTAAGGAAATGAAATATACCTATATCGGACCTACGATCGGATCCAACTGCGGACCTGGACTCATGGCAGTCTTCTTCTGGGGCAAGAAGCGGACGATGGATGGATATAAAGGAAAATAATGCTGACACAGTGTTGAAAAAGCGATGTAAAAGAGGCTGAAAAATCTGAATCATAACTTGATTTAAAAATCAATAATCAAAACGCATATAAATAAAATCGAGATATTGTAAAAAGTGCACAAAAAGTTCCGATTTCTTTCGGAACTTTTTGTTGTTAATCAAGAAAAAACATTGCTCCAAGGGGTGAAAAGGAGTAAAATTACTGCATACTTTGGGAGCCTCCCAAGGCATAAGATTTCATCATAGCTATGAAAGGAGAGAAAAGATGAAAAAAAGAGGCATTTTGGCATTAGCATTGGCACTCATTCTTGCAGTTTCAATGCTGGCAGCTTGTGGCAGCTCAGGCGGCGGTTCTACTCCGGCCGGCAGCGGTGCAGCTTCAGGCGGTGACTTTGCCGGAACAATTAAGATCGGGTATGTAAACCCGACAACTGGTGCTCTTGCTGGTAATGGTGAGGGCTGTGACTGGGTAGTTAAAAGACTGACTCAGTGGGTAGCTGATAACGGCGGAATCACGATCGACGGAAAACAGTATGGCATTCAGGTAATCGTATACGATTCTGAGTCTGATTCTTCCAAGTGCTCTGAGATGGCTCAGAAACTTGCTGAGGAAGATAATGTTGATATGATGATCGCTATTCAGACACCAGAAACAGTTATCCCAGTAGCTGGTGTTGCAGAGCGTTATGGTATTCCTTGCGTTGCTATTCAGGCTCCGGTTAACCCGGTTGCTGCTAACGTAGCAGGTGGAGACAAGACAGAGTGGGTATTCGAAGCTTTCTGGACAATCGAGAAAGTTTATGAAGCACACAAAGCTCTTTGGACAGCAGCAGGCTATGCTCCGAACACAGGCGCTAAAGTTGGTCTTGCATTCGCAAACGACGCTGACGGATCTGCTTGGCATGACATTTTCTGCGAGCTTCTTCCGAAAGATGGTTATGAAGTAGTTGACCCGGGTATGTACCCATCAGGATCTGATGACTTCACATCTATCGCAGCAGCATACAAGAGCGCAGGCATCGATGTTCTTGCTGGAACAAACATCCCGCCAGATTTCCTGAAACTTTACAAAGCTTGCATCAGCGCAGGCGTTTCTGCAGGATGCGTAACAATGGGTAAATGCTGTCTGCTCGATGGTGACGTTGCCGTTCTTGAGAACGACACTCAGGGTCTTGCAAATGGTATCATGACAGAAGTTTGGTGGCAGCCGAACTATCCGTTCACATCTGCAGTAACAGGTGAAGCTTCTCAGGCAATCGGTGATGCTTACCTTGCAGATACAGGACGTAACATGCCGCAGCCGGCAGGTTATGCATACGCAGCACTTGAACTTGCAATCAACGCTTTCCAGAAAGCTGGAACACTTGATAAAGAAGCAGTTCGCGATGCTCTTGCAGCAACAGATCTTGACACTGTCGTTGGACCGATCAAATATGATCAGGAAATGATGGGTCTCACCTATGGTGATACCGTTATCGCAGGTGGCCAGTGGCAGCTTCAGGAAGATGGAACAGAGAAACTGGTTGTTATCGACAACACTGTATACTCCAACATCGATATTCCGATCACTGGAGAATACAAAGCAGGTACAGCTTTAACAAAATAATTTTACATCTAAGTAAAGATTAAATATCTTAAGGGCGGAGAGCATTATCTGCTTTCCGCCTCTTAAAGATTAAGGACCTCAAAAGGAGGGCTTATGGGGAAAATATTAACATTTGAGAATGTGGATGCCGGTTATGGACGTGTCCAGATCCTGCATGATCTGTCATTCGAGGTCGAGGAAGGTGAGGTATACGGAGTTATCGGCCCGAACGGATGCGGAAAATCTACAATGTTTAACGCATTGATCGGTCTGATCATTCCTACCAAAGGAAAAATTACTTTCGACGGACATGATGTCACAAAAGTAAAATCTGCTACCCGTTGCCATATGGGTATTGGACGTACATTCCAGGTTCCTCGTCCGTTTGAAGGCATGACTGTCTTTGAGAATGTACTGGTTGCAGCAGTTCACGGCGCCGGAAAATCCGAAAAAGAAGGTCGTGAAGTTGCACTGGAAGCTTTAAAGCTTACAGAACTTTATGATAAAAGAGAAATCCTTGCGGGAGAGCTTACACTGCTTGACCGTAAACGTATGGAAATTGCTCGTGCTTTAGGTACCCAGCCGAAACTTCTTCTTTTAGACGAAGTTGCAGCAGGTCTTACTGAAGCAGAGGTTCAGGATGTTATGAAGATGGTTGCAGACCTTAAGGCTGCAAAATACTCTATCATCTGGATTGAGCACGTAATTCAGACAATGGTACAGTCTACTGACCACTTAATGTGTATGCAGGAAGGTCATCAGCTTCTGATTGGTGATCCGGTACCTGTCATGAATTCAAAAGAAGTAGAAGAAGTATACTTAGGAGTGGAGGACGAAGATGAGTGAGCCTATTTTAAAAGTTGAAGGTGTTCAGGCGAAATATGGCGATTTCATCGCTGTAGAATCAGCCACATTGGATGTACCTGAAGGACAGATCGTATCTCTCATCGGATCCAACGGAGCCGGAAAATCCACTCTTATGGATACGATTGCAGGGTTACATAAACCTTCACAGGGAAAAATCTATTTCAAAGGTGAAGATATCACCGGAATGCCTGCAGAGAAAATCGTGCTTAAGGGACTTAGCCTTGTACCTCAGGGATCCCGCTGCTTCATTCGTATGTCAGTAGAGGATAACCTGATCATGGGAAGTTTCCCTAAGACCGCGCGGGCAAAAGCAAAAGATACTTTGGAAAAAGTTTATGACCTTTTCCCGGTATTAAAACAGAAAAGAAACGATCCGTCCGGAAGTCTTTCCGGCGGACAGAGACAGATGGTAGCTGTTGGTAGAGCATTGATGACGAATCCGGAAATGATCCTCTTTGATGAGATCTCTTTGGGTCTTGCACCTACGACGATCAAGGATATTTATTCCCGTATCAAAGATATTGCTGCAAGCGGAACGACTGTTGTTCTGGTTGAGCAGGATACACATCGTGCGATCAAGACTGCACAGCTTGTACACGTTATGCTGAAGGGTAATGTTGTTCTTTCCGGTTCCCCGAAGGAACTGAGTGAAGACGATATCAAGAAAGCATACTTTGGAATCTAAGGGAGGTAGAATATGATAGTACTACAATACATCATTAACGGCATTTTGCTGGGTGGTATCTACGCTGTCTTAGGAGTGGGTATGACGATGATCTTTGGTATCGTTAAACTTACCAACCTGGCACATGGCGAATTCGTTATTATCGGTGCTTATGCATCAACACTTATCGCAGGCGCATTAGGCGTTGACCCGATCTTAACGCTCATAGTTACAATCCCGTTTATGTTTATTATCGGTATGATACTGCAGAGCGGACTGATCAACAGGGTTATGCTGAAAGGTTCAGAGCCGGCGCTTCTGGTTACATTCGGTTTATCCATCATCCTGCAGGATGCAATGCTTCTGCTCTTTACAGCAGATGCTCGTCACGCAGGTGGTGCTTACAGCTCGATCGTCTTCCACCTTGGAGGCATCAGTATCGCACTTCTGGATATCATCCTTCTTGTTATCAGTTTGCTGACTATTCTGATCCTTTCCTGGTTCCTTAACAAGACCTATATGGGACGCTCCATCAGAGCAACTTCTGATGATACACAGGCAGCTTCCCTGATGGGTGTCAGCGTTAAGAGAACCTATGGTATCGCAATGGGTATCGCAATGGCAACTGCAGCAGTTGCAGGTCTTTGCATCGCCCTTAAGTGGACCTATTATCCGAGTTCTGGCGGCGGCTATCTGCTGACAGCATTCGGTGTCGTAGTTATTGGTGGTATGGGATCTATTCCGGGAACACTTGTTGCTGGTCTGATCTTCGGTTTAGCACAGGTTATCGGTGGTGCGAACTATGGTCTTTTGGTCGGATATATCCTTCTGATCATCATGCTTGCAGTTCGTCCGCAGGGTCTGTTCAGCAAGTAGGAAAGGAGGAAGAAAAATGGAAGATAACAAAAGCTTAGCCTCCGCACATAAGCCGATCAAAGTGGCTGACGGAATCCCAATGCTGATTATTTGCGCGGTAATCGTAGTTGCATTATATGTACTCGGACTTACCGGCCTTTTCTCCAGCAACACTATGAGATATCTGTTAAAGATATTCCTTTATATCACCTTAGGTGAAATGTGGAACTTACTGAGTGGTTTCACAGGCATGACCAGCCTTGGTCAGCAGGCGTTCATTGGTATGGCAGGATATACAGTTGCAGTATTTACCTCTACCTACAAGATGTCCTTCTGGCTTGGCATTTTAGTTGGCGCGGTGATCGCGATTGTCATGGCCCTGATCCTTTCCTTCATTCTGTTTAGAATGAGAGGTATGTATTTCGCAATTGCTACCTGGGTTGTTGCAGAAGCAATCTGTACCTGGTTCAAGAGCTGGAAATACGTTAACATGGGTGGTGGTATGTCCATCAGCGCAAAACCGTATCCGAAGACTCCGGAGATCTATCTGATGGCTTTAACCCTTTGTGTTGTTTCCATGATCGTTGTTTATGTTCTTCTTAGAACAAAGACTGGTCTTGGACTTACAGCCATGAGAGATGATGCTGATGCAGCAAGTGCTGTAGGTGTTAACATCTTCAAGTCTAAACTTCTTGTTTATGTTATCGCCGCTCTCTTTACTGCTCTTGCAGGTGCTGTATTCTTCATCAACAAAGGTACGATCTATCCGGATAGTGGATTCGATATCAGCTGGACTGTATCCATGGTATTCATCGTTATCTTAGGCGGTGTCGGAACTGTATCCGGCCCGATCTTAGGAGCTATCGTTTACGTTATCTTAAGCGAGTTCCTTGCGAAATTCCCTGGATGGTCCAACATCATCTTAGGTGCGATTGCAATCCTTGTAATCCTCTTCCTGCCTGACGGCATCATGGGAACACTGCAGAAGAAACTCCACTTCGAGGTCTTCTCACAGAAACGTTTCTCTGAGCACAAAAAGGGAAAGAAGATCAAAGATGCAGCAAACGCAGCTTAATTGATGAGCGAACAACTGAATCATAAGAATCAAGGGAGCGGAATTCCGCTCCCTTTTCTTGTTCGATTTCGAAGGAGCAGAGAAAGCCTCCCGGCCATTCTTTTAATAGTTGCTAAATACAGCATAATAGAGTAAAATACGTTAGTTATGTATACAGTTTTTTAGCGACTATTAATAAGGTAAAAGTTTAGTTTAGACACAAATATTTAAGAGGTACATTTTTATGGAGACAATTACAGCTAAAACACCTTGGAAGGATCACCTTGGAGAACTTCCATTCCA
>CAMODY010000035.1 GCA_946611595.1 uncultured Clostridia bacterium
CTTGAAAACCGTTTGTCCGCAAGGGCGCGTGGGTTCGAATCCCACCCTCTCCGTTGAAAAAAACAGAGTGCCAGTGGCACTCTGTTTTTTTCAATCAAGTTTAAAGGTGGGATTCGAACAAGGAGAATTCGTGGACTATAACATCAGTGGAGAAAGATGGCGGAGCAGGCGGGGCAGAAGAGGGTTTGTATTTGCACGGGATCTCAGACAGCTGATGTGGTTAAAGGAGTTTGTTTCAATCACGCGGAATGTCTCCCTTTTGGCAACCAGCGTAATGTCATACAGCATCGAAACGCAGTTATTGTAGCTGACTTCTGCCATCACGGAATCCAGGTTCGGTTTGCAGATCAGTTTCTTTGGCATGAAACCACAGATTCCATAAAGCCGATTGCTATATTCTCTGCGGACAAATTCTGTATCGTTGATTGGAGCGACAAAGGTTTCTTCTGAAAGATCTTCTATTTGAAGATCTTTTTTCTTTGCCAGTGGATGAGAAGTAGAAATATAAAACTGAAATTTTGCGGGTAGAACAGGAGTCGCCTGAATAAACTTATTTCCTTTCAGTTCCTGATGAAAACTGAATACCAGATCGTAGGTTTCGTTTGTGATACCTTCGATCAGAGTGGAAATGTTTGTAATGGAAAGATTGATCTCGTGTTCCGGATTTTGTTTTGCAAATTCTAGTATTGACTTATAAATCTGATCCATATCGATTCCTTCAAGAAAACCGATATTAAGTGTAAGCCGGTCAGCACTTTGGTGCTTTCTGGCTTCGTTTAATGCCTCTTTAAGTTCAGCTTGGTGCCTTGTAAAGATCTCGAGCAGGATCTCACCGGCACCTGTCAGCGAAAGCCTGCGGTATTTTCTCGCAAAGAGTTTTACACCAAGTTCTTCTTCTATAGCTGCAATCTGGCGGCTTACGGCGGCCTGTGAAACAAACATTGTCTCTGCTGTTTCAGAAAAACTCATATGCTGTGCAACATTGATAAAGTATTCTACCTGAAGTTCTGTCATATGATAGCCCCTAACCTTTTTAAACCATGATTGTTATATTATTTCAACATTATTAGATAATAATGTCCTGTAACGAGGACTATTATAACATATTTGTTATATCATTCAATGAAAAGCGGTATTGAGTAGACTAATGCTCCATATTATATTTTAGGTAGTAAAAAAGGGAGGGTTTATTTATGAATAAAAAAGAATCGGCATTATCAATGAAATTCAGTGGTAAGCACTGGTGGACATTGATCTATACAACTTTATTGTATTTTGCCACAGCAATTATTACTGGTACGGTACAGATCAGTGCGCCGGGATTTGCAGGCCTTCGTGGATGGAACTATGCATCCATCATGTCCTTAAACACGATCGGCGGGTTGATCAGTATTCCACTGACCTTTGCGTTTGCACAGGTCGTTCGTAAGAAAGGCGTGAAGTGGCCGACACTTGTCTTTGGTCTTCTTTATGGTCTGGCATTTATCTTCTACGGATCACCTTCATGGGCAGTTTTTATCATTGCAGCTTTAGTAGCAAACGCATGCTCTAACAGCTTAAATATGGTATCTCCGAACACGCTGCTTACAGACTGGTTCCCGAAAAAGAAAGGCGTTGTATTAGGCATTGCAACAGCCGGCATGATGCTTGCAGCGATCATTGCAGCCCCGGTCGTACAGCTCCTTGTAAATGCAACCTCTCTGCCGGGAGCATTCCGTATCGCAGGTGGTTTCATTATCATCATCACCTTATTAACACTCTTCATCAAAAATACCCCGCAGGATGCAGGAACCTATCCGGATAACGATCCTTCCACAAACATGGAAGAAGTTGCTCATATCAAAGAAAT
The DNA here is from genome assembly GCA_946611595.1 of uncultured Clostridia bacterium. GTDB lineage: Bacteria > Bacillota > Clostridia > Lachnospirales > Lachnospiraceae > RGIG5612. Next base: position 1,850 of record CAMODY010000035.1, read on the forward strand.
GATGAGCGGTAAATACGGATGGAGCATTGGAAAACTGTTATCCAATAAAGATTTCTGGATGCTGACCATTGGCTTTGGTCTTGGTTTCTTTGCACTTGTAGGTTCTGCAGCATGCTTCATGCCGCAGGGATTTGAATACGGATTTACACAGCCACAGATGCTTCTTTACATGACCTTAAGCGGAATCGGTTCCGTCATCGGAAGTTATGTACTCGGAGCAATCGACCAGGCAAAATCTACAAAACTTGCAGTTATCATCTACGCAATCGGTATGATCGTAGGATGCGCAACACGTGCTCTTGGTGTTAATTCTCCAGCACTCTTCCTGATTGGTGTCTTTGCACTCCCATTCTTCCAGGGTGGACTTGCAAACCTGATGATTTCCTATACGATTCAGGTATTCGGTGCACCAAGCTATGCTTCTGTTAACCGTGTTATGAGCCCGATCGTTATCGCGATCAGAACATTATCTTTCTTAGTTGTAGGTAATGTCTATCAGAAACTCGGATCCTACAGCTATGTAAGCTGGATCATCACCGGACTCCTTGTGATTTCTCTGATCTGCCTGCTTTGCGTTAACAGTAAGACCAAAGAACTTCCGGGAGGCATGCCGGGTATGCCGGGTCAGCCGCCAAAGAAAGAAGCGTAAGATTTTAGGAGGCAGTGAATGAAAACTGAGATCATCTATTGTGAAAGTAATCATCAGGTACCGCCTTTAATGCAGGGCGAGAGAATCCTGAAAAAAGGCAGCATAAATGGAGAAGGAAACTATCCGCTTCCATGCGATATCCGTCTTTTAAAAGATGTGGAAATGCATGTTTCTGACGGAACAAAATTATATGCGGATATTTTTCTTCCGGTAACAGACGAGAAAGTACCGGCCATCATTCAGTGGTGTCCGTACAATAAAGAAATCCATAACATTCCATTTCCATGGTTTGTTTCTCCGGACAGACTTTCCGGCCTTCAGAGATTTGAAGGCTTAGATCCGGGATTCTGGGTGGAAAAGGGCTATGCAATTATTCATCCCAATGCTCGTGGAGCAGGGAACTCTGAGGGCGACATTTATCAATGGGGGAATGGTGAAGCGAAGGACGCTTATGACTTCATAGAATGGACAGCTGGGCAGGACTGGTGCAACGGCAAAGTTGCCATGTCCGGAAGCTCTTGGCTCACCATTATCCAATGGTATACGGCTGCAATGAGACCCCCTCATCTTGCAGCAGTATCACCATGGGAAGGACACTTTGACGGCTATGCAGACAGCACCTTCCGAGGCGGCATCTGTACGGCAGGACAGGCAAGGATCGTTTTTGAAAAAATGATCTCCGGACTTGGAAAATATGAATCCCTGCCGGATATGGCTGAGAAGTATCCGCTGAAAAACAATGATTACTGGGACGATAAGGTCGCTAAGATCGAAAACATCAATATCCCGGCTTACATTGTTGCAAGCTACACAAACAGTACGCATACGATCGGAACGTTTAACGCATGGGAAAAAGTAGGCACGGACAAGAAATGGTTCCGTGTCCATAACACCCATGAGTGGAATGATCTGTATGCGCATCAGCCGGAACTCTTAAAATTCTTTGATCATTATCTGAAAGGTATCGATAACGACTGGGAGGAGACTCCTTATGTAAGGATCTCCGTTTTAAATCCGGGAGGAGAAGATATCGTAGATCGTGTCGAAGAAGAGTTCCCGCTTCCTCGTACAAAGTATGAAAAACTCTATCTGAATGCAGCGGAAGAAAAGACCTTTGTTGCGGTTCGTGATTTTGCGGAAAAAGCAAAGAATGAGGTGCATTACGCATACGGGCTTGCAACTGCAGCATTAAAAGAGGCAAAAGCTTATGGACTGGATGAAGCGAAGCCGGAAGCAGAGGCAAAAGCAACTTATGCAAACGGCTCAAGCTGCGCGTTCATTCATACATTTGACAAAGATACGGAACTTACCGGATATATGAAACTGCATCTTTGGGCACAGGCTGAAGACGCAGAGGATATGGACGTTTTTATTCATGTGATCAAACTGGATAAAGATGGAAATCCTTTAGTTCCGCTTGTAGTTGGTGCAACGGACAGCGGTCCGATCGGAAAACCGTTCTTTGGGCCATTTGGCGGACTCCGTCTTTCCATGCGTCATACAGATCCTGAAAAGAGTACAGATTATAAACCATATCTCACATATGACCGTGTGGAAAAACCGGGAAAAGCGACAGCTGTCTGTGCAGATATCCCGCTTTCTCCAATGGGCATGCAGTATAAAGCAGGAGAGTCGGTTTGCGTGATCGTATCTTCTGTACCGATGGACCTTCCGCCTCAGGGTGCTGAAACGATCAACACAGGTTCCTTTAGTATTTTAACCGGCGGTGAGCGTGATTCTTATCTGCAAATTCCGGTTGTATAATATCAACCCTTTTCTTATATCAGTGACCGAAGATGGCTTCTCTTATGAGGAGCCATCTTCACGTTCCCGGAACTTTAAAACTTCATCTTGAATGAAAGCAGAGATTGATTTTATAATGGTTTCTAATAGATTAAAGAATAAAGAGGTCTGAATCATGAACGAAGAAGAGAAGGTAATTGGAACGGAAGAATCAGTAGAAACCGAACAGACAGTTGACGTCCAGCCGGCTGCAGAAGAACAAAAAGAGCCGGAAGTCATTGAGTCTATGGATGATTATACGGAAGAGATTGAAGCATCTCTTCAGAAAATCTATCCGGGAGACGTTATGGAGTGTACAGTCGTTGCAGTGGATGAGACGGCGGTCAGCGTAGATTTAGATTACTATGCACCTGGAAAGATCATGCCGGAAGAGATGAGCGCAGATCCACTGTTCAGCGTTTTTACAGATGTTCAGATTGGCGATCAGTTCAAAGCTGTTGTGCAGCAGGCAGATGACGGCGCAGGAAATATCATTCTTTCCAAGAAAGAAGCAGATAAGGAATTCTCCTGGGAAAAACTGGAGCAGATGAAAGAGGACGAGACGGTTATTGAAGGAACCGTTTCCGGTGTAACCAATTCCGGTGCAGTCTTTTATGTGGAAGGCATCCGCGGTTTTATTCCGGCTTCCAAACTGGACCTTAAATATGTCGAAGATACGAATCCATATCTTGGAAAGAAAATCCGTGTGCAGATCGCAGAGGTGGATAAAGAGCGAAAGAAACTGATCCTTTCTGCAAAAGATCTTCTGGTGGAAGCGGCAGCAGAGGAGAAACTTAAGAAAACGAAGTCTCTTTCTGTAGGCGCCGTTCTCGAAGGTACGGTAGAAAAGATCATGGACTATGGAGCTTTTGTTGATATCGGAAATGACCTTTCAGGCCTTCTTCATATTTCTGAGATCAGTGAAAAAAGGATCGCACATCCGAAGGCGGTTCTGAAAGTAGGACAGAAAGTACATGTTACGATTTTGAAAGTCGAAAATGGAAAGATTTCACTTTCCATGAAAGCTGCAAAAGAAGCAGAAGAAGAGGAATTGAATGAGGAAGCAACAGAGTATAAGAGCGAGTATGTTCCGAACAATCCGTTTGCAGCATTGTTAAAAGATATCAAACTTGATGACTAAGTAAGGGAAGGCTCGTGCAGCTTCTGTCATTACATCATCCCGGGAAAGAAAGGGATTAAGAACACATGTCATTAGAATTATCTGAAAAAGCATTACATATCAAGCCGTCTTCAACCATGGCTATCACGGAACAGGCAAAACTGATGAAAGCAGAAGGAAAAGATATCATCAGTTTTTCTGCAGGTGAGCCGGATTTCAGAACGCCTGCCAATATCGGTGAGGCGGCAAAAAAAGCGATTGATGAAGGCCGGACAAAATATACGGCAGCATCAGGTCTTAAGGAATTAAAAGAAGCCGTTGCCTTAAAGTTTTTGAATTTTAATCATCTCGTATATTCACCAGAGCAGATCATTATCAGCAATGGAGGGAAACATTCCCTATCAAATGTGTTTACGGCTATCTTAAATGAAGGGGATGAGGTGATCCTTCCTGCACCTTATTGGGTGACCTATTCGGAAAGTGCGAAACTTCAAGGCGGAGTTCCTATTGTTGTTAAGACAAAAAAGGAGAATGCTTACAAGCTGACTGTAGAAGAACTTGAAAGCGCGTACACGGAAAAGACCAAAGCACTGGTTCTTAATTCTCCGAATAATCCAACCGGCATGGTTTATACAAAAGAAGAACTTGAAAAAATTGCGGAGTTTGCAGTATCCCATGATATCTATGTAATTGCAGATGAGGTCTATGAATACCTTTGTTATGAAGGGACAGAGCATATCAGCATTGCGTCATTAAATAATGAGATCTATAAACGTACGATCACAGTCAGCGGACTTTCCAAGGGCTATTCCATGACGGGATGGAGAATTGGTTATACGGGCTCTTCCAAAGAAATTGCGAAACTGATGAACAGCATTCAGTCCCAGCAGACATCAAATCCGAATACGATCGCGCAGATCGCGGCAATCGAAGCTCTGACTGGAGATCAGACAGAAGTTGATGTTATGAGAACGGCTTATAATGAGCGCAGAAAATATCTTTGCAAGAGGATTGATGAGATAAATGGCCTTTCTTGTATTGAGCCGCAAGGAGCTTTCTATGTATTCGTGGATATTACAGAGTTTCTTGGAAAAGAATATAAGGGACAGAAGATAAATGCTGCTGCTGACTTCGCAAGATTTCTGCTGGAGGATTATTATGTCGCTGTAATTCCCTGCGAAGACTTTGGATTTGATGACCACTTCCGCATCTCCTATTCTGTTAGTATGGAAGAGATTAGAGAGGGACTGGACCGCATTAAGAAGTACTGCGAAAGTCTGTCTTAATCCTCAGAAGAAAATGATTTGAATTCATAAAGAACAAAAACAATCCCGAAACGGTTCATGCACGCTATCTGCTGCAGTCACTGTTTCGGGATGTTTTAAAAACACGGTTTCGTTTATTTATAACAATTTATTTTGTTAACAGATTTATCTACCGGGACCGCCCATCTGGCCACCCATGCCGCCCATCATCTGGTTCGTAATGGAATCGGTTTCGCTTCCGTTGACGATCAGCGTTCCACCATTCTTCTGGGCAGTTCCATCATAGTCAAACGGGGACTGGGCGTTAATGGTAAGTGTTCCGCCATTGATGTAAAGATCTCCATTGGAATCAACAGCATCGGTATCTCCTGTGCCCATGTTGATCGTGATATAGCCACCGTTGAACTCTGCGCAAATGCTGTATGCAGTAGACTTAGCAGCGGCGTTTATACCATCGTCACTTGCTTCGATATTAATCGTTCCGCCATTAAACTGAACATAAGTACCTTCAATGCCTTCAGCGGCTGAGATATCAATTGCTCCCTCATCGACCTGGACGATCGTAGTTGCATGGATGCCGTCATCTACAGCATTGATATTGAATGTTCCGCCGCAGATATAGACATAACCTACAGAATCATCTTCATCGTTTTCTGCATGAAGTCCATCATTACAGCTTTCAATATTGAATGTACCGTCAGCGATCGCAATCGAATCGTTTGCTTCAAATGCGGTTCCACTGCAGGAAATCTCATAAGTTCCGCCAGTCATTTTCAGATCATCTTTAGAGACTACCGCATTATCAGAAGAACTGATCGCAAGGGTTCCAAGTCCATTCAACACCAGGTCATCTTTGGAGAAGATCACGCCATCTGTATTGGTATCTCCATCTGCTGTAAATGTACCTGTTACAGAAAGGGTATTGCTTGAGCCTTCTGTTGTCGTTACAAAGACCTTATCAGCATTCTTTACATAGATTGCCGGAGTGGAGTCGTTTGTGATCGATGCACCGTCTAACACGATCTGCACTTTGTCTTCATCTGCAGCCTCTACTACGATCTGTGCGTTTGATGCAGTTCCGGAAATGACATAGACACCTTCTTCCGTGATGGAAATGGTCTGGCCATCACTGACTGTATAGTACGTTGCATTTGTAAGATCTGCAGTCTGTTCTAAATCACGGTCTGTAAACAGATCAGTTGTATCGATTGCACCGCCGGTCGTTGTGTTTGCTGTTGCCGTCACTGTATCTGATGTAGCAATCGTTGCTTCTTCAACTACGGCGCTGGTTGCTCCAGCGGTAGAATCCTTCGCTCCGCATCCTGCAAGGACTGCGGCGAGCGAGAGGGTGAGCGTTGCTGCTAAGATAATCGTTTTCTTTTTTGTTTTCATATAGCCACCTCTTTCGATGTTTTGAGGAAACAGACCATTCTGTTTTCCTTACTGTGAGGTCAGTATAAAAGAGAAACCTTAAGTGAAACCTAAAAAAGAGTAATTAAAGCTTCTTTTTTTTGCCTGGCAAAAGGACTATAATCACAATGTAAGAACACTGAAGTTAGTGACATGGAATGAGTGGCAAAAATGAATGGCAATTGGTGGACTTATCTTCTTATATATGTTGGCAGTGCTGTGATGCTGCTGAATATCATACTGTACATCCGCTTTGAAAGACGGATCAAAAAAAACTGGGGCTGGAAAAAAGAACTTTTCTATCTGTATATTCCAATCATTCTTCTCGTATTGTTTTTAATCGGTTATATTCTGGTAGCAGCTCTCGGAAAACCGCATCTTGTCACAGGCGGAATTCTTTTTGGCGGAAGCATTTTTGTGCTTGTGATCCTTCTGTTCATGAAGCGTCTTGCTATCCGGATCAAAGAAAGTGAAGAACTAAAAAATGCACTTCATACGGCAGAACAGGCAAATGCTGCAAAGTCTGCATTTCTTTCTAATATGTCTCATGATATCCGGACTCCGTTAAATGCGATCATTGGCTATTCTGATATTGCCCAAAAGGAAGAAACGACGCCTTCAGAAAGGCTGGATTATCTTTCGAAAATCGAGTATTCCGGTCAGCAGCTGCTCGAGCTGATCAACGATATCCTGGAAATGAGCCGCATCGAAAACGGAAAGATGACGATGAACGAATCTTCCTGTAGTCTTGGACAGATTGCGGCAGATCTTAAGAATCTCTTTGAAGACCAGATGAAAGCAAAAGGCATCCGCTATACGGTTTCTGCGGAGCAGATCACAGACGATAGAGTGATCTGCGATAAACTGAAACTGAACCGGGCTCTTTATAATCTTGTAAGCAACGCTTTAAAGTTTACTCCGGAAGGAGGAGATGTTTCTGTTTTATTCCGGCAGGAATCTTCTGAAGAAGGCCGTGCGACCTATCAGATTTCGGTTAAGGATACCGGCATCGGTATGTCAGAGGAATTTGCTGCAAGGGTCTTTGAAGCTTTCGAGCGGGAAAGAACTTCGACTGTCAGCGGTATCCAGGGCACAGGGCTTGGCATGGCGATCACGAAGAGTATCGTGGAAGCCATGAATGGCGAGATCAATGTGGCGTCAGTCCTGGGTGAGGGCACGGAGTTTATTATTCGCGTGAACTTTGCACTTTGCAGCTGTCAGAACGAACAGGCAGAGCCAGAGAGTCCTGGACTGTCAGAACCTGATTTTTACGGAAAACGGATCCTGCTTGTGGAAGATATGGAAATCAACCGTGAGATTGCGGTGATCCAGCTGACTTGTATGGGCTTTTCCGTCGAATGTGCAGTAAATGGACAAGACGCGGTAGATCATATCAAGCGGGAGGAAGCCGGATACTATGATGCGGTATTGATGGATATTCAAATGCCGGTCATGGATGGATATGAAGCTTCACGTATGATCCGAAAGCTAAGCGATGCGGCCAAAGCGAATATTTTGATCATTGCAGTAACCGCAAATGCGTTTGCGGAAGATAAAAAGCGTGCGGAAGAAGCCGGTATGAACGGACATATCGCAAAGCCTCTTGATCTCAATGAGATGAAGAAGACATTAGGGGATTTGTTAAAATAATGAAATGAACTCTTGTTACAGAATGCGGTGGCTGATCAGCGTATCACCTGCGCGGACCTGGGTGTGGTCTGTCGGCACAATGATATTGCCTTCGCGCTGAATTGCTAAGATATCACAGCTGTTTTCTGTTTCAATCTCCTTGACAGTGAGCCCTATATAAGGGCTTTCTTCATTTAGATATTCGCAGAGCGTATGGCGGGCATTCGGATCTCTGCGGTTTGCTCTTGCAATCTCTGCATATTCTTCAACGAAACCTGCTGAAATGATACCGGTTGGAATCGCAACAGCACCGACGCCTAAGAAGGTTATGACGACGGTCATGATCTGGCCTAAGGTCGTGATCGGATAGATGTCTCCATATCCCACCGTAAAGATCGTAGAAAGACTCCACCAGATACCGGAGAAAGCATTTTTATAAAGCTCCGGCTGAGCTTCATGCTCTGCGCTGTAAATGCAAAGAGAAGAGACCAGCATCAGCATCAGGATAATAAATACAGACGAGAAGATCTGGTTCTTTTTTTTCTTAAAAACATTTGCGATTACATTAAAGGAATCATAGGTCGCATTTACACGGAACAGACGGAAGATTCGAACGACTCTTAAGATCCTGAATCCGACAAAACCGGAAAGGAAGAAGAATGGAAGGATCGTAAGAAGATCTACGATTCCGTCAAAAGAGATTATAAAGCGTCCGGCAGCCTTGATCCTGCCATATTGTGGATAAAGAAAATCTGCGGTCCAAAGTCTTAAGAGATATTCCACGATAAAGATGCCGATTGTGACCGCTTCGATGATTTGAAGTGCCGGCATGAAGGGCTCAAAGGTATCAAAAGTTTCCATGAAAAGAACAGCGATATTAACAAAAATCACAACTACGATAAAGTAGTCGAAGAAACGGCTGATAGCATCTCCGCGGTTTCCGATCTGTATGATCTCAAAAATTCTTTTCCGATTGCTTTTCATGATAAGCCTATTCTAACAAAGCTGTATTTTGATTTCAATTCTTTGATTATCTGCTATAATACCATTATAAAGTAAAAAAAGAGGAGGATAGTAACATGCAGGCATTTTTAGATACCATAGTGAACTGGGCTACTACAACAGGCGTACGTATTATCATTGCCTTGATAGTCTGCTTCATTGCATTTAAGATCATCAACTTTGTTGCAAAGAAATTCACAAAAAAATTTCAGGACAATCAGAAATTTGACAAGACACTTACAAAAACACTTATCTACGCCGGAAAGATCGTACTTAAGATCCTGGTAGTGATCTGCCTGATTGGTTATCTCGGAATCGAAACAACAAGTATTTCCGCACTGATCGCTTCTGTTGGTGTTGCAGCCGGCTTGGCGATAAACGGAACTTTAAGCAACTTAGCGGGCGGTATTATGCTTTTGATCACGCGTCCGTTTAAAGTCGATGACTATATCGCTGCACAGGGCGAAGAAGGTGTTGTTGAAGATATTAAGATTACCTATACAAAGATCAAAACAGTGGATAACAAGACTGTTTATCTTCCGAATAGTGCCCTTTCTGCGGGAACGATTGTTAACTACAGTGATAAAGAACTGCGCCGTGTTGACTTTGACTTTAAAGTTGGCGGTAATGACCCTGTAAAAGTACGCGACCTTCTGCTCGATGTTTGCAAACAGGAAGAGAAAGTACTTGCTGATCCGGAGCCGTTTGCACGTATTTCTGATTTTGGTCAGGACAATGGCCTTAGGGTTACACTTCGTGCTTGGTGCAAGTCAGAAGAATACTGGGATGCATACTTCAACCTTCTTGACAGAGTTAAAGAGACATTTGATGCAAACCAGATCGTTGTTCCGTATGACAATGTAACCGTACACATCAAGAATGATTAAAGTATTACTCTTTGATCTGGATGGCACACTGACAGAATCCGGCGAAGGAATTATCCGTTCTGTACAGTATGCACTGGATAAGTTTGGAATCGTAGAAAACGATATGGAGAAACTGAGGAGGTTCGTAGGACCTCCTCTTGTTGACTCCTTTATGAAACATTACGGCTTTACACACGAAGATGCTTTGAAAGCAGTTGATATTTACAGGGAACGTTTTGGGAAGGTTGGCATCTTTGAGAATGCTTTATACCCTGGAGCAGATCAGATGCTTGCAAAGCTAAAGGAAGCAGGCTATATGCTTGCGGTGGCGTCTTCGAAGCCGGAGCATTATGTTCAGCAGATCTTAGAGTATTTTAAAATCGCAGAGTTTTTTGATGAAGTTGTCGGCGCAACGATGGATGAGAAACGGACATCTAAGACAGAAGTATTAGAAGAGGTTTTACGCCGATTAGAACTCCATGAACAAAAAGAAGAGATCCTGATGGTTGGTGATACGGAGCTTGATATCAGGGGTGCAAAAGACCACGGGATCGAGTGCGTGGCTGTGACCTACGGCTATGGAGATCTGGAAAAAATGAAGGCAGAGAAGCCGCTTAAGATCGTGGACTCTGTGTCTGAGCTGGAGGCATTTTTAGTCTCAATTGCCCACAGGCAGCAGTAATATCGGCGCCGCGTTCTTTCCGAATCGTTGCTTTGATTCCATTTTTCATCAGCACATCATAAAACTGAAGTGCAGTCTCTTTAGAGGATCCCTGAAAGCCAAATTCGCTGACATTGTTATAGGGGATTAGGTTGACATAAAAATAATCAGAAGAATCCCAGGATGTTTGATCTTGCTCGGGGTAGAGTATATCAGAAGAGGTACTGTCCGGCAGAATGCGGAGCAACTCCGCCAATTCGTTTGCGTGTTCGAGATTGTCATTTACGCCATCGAGCAAGAGATACTCAAATGTAATTCTGCGTTTTGTTTTTTTACAATATTCCGCTGCAGCAGGAAGCAATTCCTCCAGCGGATATTTTTTATTGACCGGCATCAGGCGGTCCCGCAGTTCGTTGTTTGGTGCATGCAGTGAGATTGCCAGATTATAGCGCTTTTCTGTTTGGGCAAATTCATAGATCTTAGGAACGAGTCCGCAGGTACTGACCGTGATGTGGCGCGGAGCAATCGCCTTGAATGATGTTATATTAGCCTTATTAGGTACATTTTTTAAAGTATCCGCTTCGTGGAAAACTGCAGAAAGTTTTCGCTCGTCGCTGACCAGATCACAAAAATGAAGGACTTTGTCATAATTATCAAACGGTTCTCCGGTTCCCATAACAACGATATGAGTGACCTGCTCACTCGTATCCGGCAAAGAATCATTTGCAATCAGGACCTGCCCAAGCATTTCTTCTGCTGTCAGATTCCGGACTTTCTTTGTAAGTCCCGACGCACAAAAAGCACAGCCCATGTTGCAGCCTGCCTGGCTGGTCACACATACGCTGTTGCCATACGGATGTTTCATCAGAACAGTCTCGATCAGATTGCCATCTTCAAGTTCTAAAAGAAACTTTTTAGTCCCGTCTTTTGAAGTTTG
>CAMODY010000036.1 GCA_946611595.1 uncultured Clostridia bacterium
AGCGGATGTTCACTCTTTTTCTCGAGCGCATAGGCCAGCTCTAAGAGTTCTTCTTCTGCTACGCCCTCGGCAGGAACGATATCCGTAACCCTTGGTTCTCCGTTTGTGATCGTTCCCGTTTTATCGAGTGCTATGATCTGCACATTTCCCGCCTCTTGAAGCGCTTCCGCATTTTTAAACAGGATACCGTTTTTGGCACCCATGCCGTTGCCCACCATGATCGCAACCGGCGTAGCAAGACCCAAAGCGCAGGGGCAGCTTACAACCAGCACACAGATGCCTCTTGCAAGGGAAAAGCCAACGGTCCTTCCGATGACCAGCCAGACGATAATCGTAACAACAGCAATTGCGATCACTGCCGGAACAAAGATTCCCGAGATCTTATCTGCAAGCCTTGCAACCGGCGCCTTTGTTGCTGCAGCGTCCGATACCATTTGAATGATCTGCGAAAGTGTTGTATCTTCTCCAACTCTTGTAGCTTCGCATTTTAGGAAACCGGATTGGTTTAGTGTAGCTGACGAAACTTCATCTCCAACCGTTTTATCGACCGGAATGCTCTCTCCGGTAAGAGCAGCTTCATTGACTGCGCTTTCTCCTTCCAGTACCCTTCCGTCAACCGGAATGTTTTCTCCAGGACGAACGACAAAAATATCGCCTTTATTCACATCATCAATGGAAACCGTAAGTTCCTCTCCATTCCGGATCACATTTGCAGTCTTAGGAGCAAGGCTCATCAGGCTCTTTAGTGCATTTGTCGTTTTTCCTTTTGAGTAGGACTCCAGCATCTTTCCTACCGTGATCAAAGTTAAGATCATTGCTGCGGATTCAAAATAGAATTCCATCATATAATTTGAAACCGCTGCCGTATTTCCATCAAGCTGAGCCCTGGTCATTGCAAAAAGCATAACGGTAGAATAGCCAAAGGCTGCAGAAGAACCAAGCGCGATCAGAGTATCCATATTCGGGGCTCCATGAAAGAGGCTCTTATATCCGCTGATAAAGAATTTCTGGTTGATCACCATGACAATCGCTGCAAGAAGGAGCTGCAAAAGGCCCATCGCAATATGGTTGCCTTCCATAAAAGCGGGAACCGGCCAGCCAAGCATCATATGCCCCATAGAAAAGTACATGAGGATCAGCAAAAAGATCAAAGAGACGATCAGCCTTTTCCTGAGCTTGGGTGTCTCATGATCTTTCAGGGCTTCTTCCTGCTGTGCAAGCTTTGCAAGTGAGCTTCCTTTTTTGACGTTCGCTCCATCATCCTGCAAAGAAGCTCCATAGCCGGCATCCGTTACCGCCTTAATGACATCTGCTGCTGACGCGCTTCCTTCGACTCCCATGGAGTTGGTTAATAAGCTGACGCTGCAGCTTGAAACGCCCGGTACTTTTGATACCGCCTTCTCCACTCTTGCCTGGCATGCCGCACAGGTCATGCCTGTAACTAAATACTTTTCCATCTGTCTGTAGTTTCCTTTTTGTCTCTTCCTTCGAACATTTCGGAATGCTCTTTTCCAAAATGCGATCCGGAGCTTCTTACTTCATAAATTTCTGAAGTGTTTTTACAAGTTCGTCCAGTTTTTCTTCGCTGCCCTGTCTGACATCATCTGCCACACAACTTTTAATATGGTTGCTTAGTAATACTTTGGTAAAACTGTTCAGTGCGCTGTTCGCCGCGGAGACCTGGTTTAGGATGTCAATGCAATAAGCATCTTTTTCAAGCATCCCCTTGATACCGCGGATCTGGCCTTCCACACGATTTAAGCGGTGGATCAAATCCTTAAGTTCTTTCTCATCACGCACCTTTGTTCTGCAGCATGGACATTCTTTCTCATTTGTTTTATTCATGGTTTCCTCTCCCATCCTATACCCCACCAGGGTATTCTTCTTTCCATCAGAACTATATACCCACAGGGGGTATCTGTCAAGTGTATGAAAAAGCCTTGCGCACTCTCATGCACAAGGCCTTCTTATCATTCATCATTTATTTTTCATTAGACCAGTTCTTTTACATAGCACCTGCGTCTTTTATGCTGCGTGGTATCAAATTGTCTCCATTGGCTTAAGACCTTTGAATTTGTCTCAAGCTGAGGGCCGGTCTCGGCATACTCAATGTGGTTTTTGATACAGCTTTTCATCATATGCTCCATGATAATGGCATTCACGCCCTTACTCTGAAGTTCCGGTTTTACGGCGATGAGCAAAAGATCTACCGCATTGTTTTTGTGAAGCGCTTTCAGAACTCTGATCCATCCGATTGGGAAAAGCTTTCCGTTACTCTTTTTCATTGCATCTGCGACAGACGGACAGCAGACTCCAAAGCCTGCGAGGTCTTCCTTCTCATCAAGCACCAGGCAGCAATAATCCGGGTTGATCAAAGGGATAAACTTATCCGCATACTTTTCGATCTGCTCTTTCGAAAGATTGACGGTGCCGTAAAGCTGTGCATAGGCGATATTGACCAGTTCAAAAAACTTTGCGATATACGGCTTATAGTTGGAGCGCTTACGCATATCCGCTTTATGGTAATTTCCGCGTTTCGTGACCATGGCCGATAAAGTGGTCAGTTTTTCATAGATCGGATCGCTTTCTTTCGGAATCTGGATTTTATATTCCACCCAGTCTGTATCCTTAACGAAGCCGAGCCTTTTCATATGCTCGTTGTAATAAGGCGGATTATAGTAGGTGATGAACATATTCCGCTGATCATATCCTTCCACCAGCATGCCTTCCCTGTCCATATCAGAAAAGCCTAAAGGACCATGCAGTTCTGTGCAGCCTTTTTCCTTCGCCCAGTTTTCAACTTTCTCAAATAGAGCATCCGATACTTCCGGATCATCAATAAAGTCCACTTGAGAAAAGCGCATGCGATTCGTTCCCCATTTTTCATTGGAACGATGGCTTAAGATCGCGCCAATTCGTCCTACGATCTTCCCATCTCTATACGCCAGAAAAGCCCGGGCCTCGCAATAGGCAAATGCCGGGTTTTTCTGCGGATCCCAGTCCGCTAAATCGTCCCCATAAAAGGACGGAACAAACTGAGGTACATCTTTATACATTTCATTCGGAACGGTAACAAATTTCCGAAGCTGTGCTTTTGTTTTTACTTCAATGAGTTCAAGTCTTCCCATGCCGTTATTATGAAGCAGATTCTAAGATCTGACAAGGTGTTAATTGACTCCGAATTTACTTTCTGATAGAAGCTATAAATCTTGAGAAGTCATCATGCAGCCAGAGAACCGGGGTCGGATATAAAGGATTAGCTTCCTTCATCGCCCATTCAATGATCTGCTCTACATCTTCATCTTTGATCTCTTCTACAAATTCCGGGATCTCCATTTCTTTTTTCAGATCTTCGATCCAGCGGATAAACTTCTCTGCCTTCTCAGCATCGTTCTTTCCTTCCATGCCGCAGACATCTGCAAGCTCTGCAAGACGCCTGTGCGCCGCAGATCCAAACTGACGCATTACGTGAGGAAGCAGGATTGACATTGCTTTTCCATGAGGCACGCCATACAGACCGCCCAAGGTGTGTCCGACTGCATGAACATAACCGACACAGCCTCTGGTAAAGGCTCTTCCTGCAAAGAGGGCAGCTTTTTGCATGTTCTGACGAGCTTCCATATTGGAACCGTCATGATATGCCTTTAAAAGATTGTCATAGATCAGACGGACTGCTTCCTTGGAAAGATTATTTTCAATTTTCGTATTGTATTTATGATTGGTATAGGCTTCTACCGCGTGGCAAAGCGCATCCATACCGGTCGTTGCCGTAATAAACGGCGGAAGACCCGCGGTAAGTTCCGGATCCAAGATTGCATACTTCGGAAGGATCGCCGGGTCCATAATGGATGCCTTGTGATGGGTAGCTGAATCTGTGATAACAGCGGCCAGCGTCGTCTCCGATCCGGTTCCTGACGTTGTCGGGACCGCAAAGAACAGCGGAATCTTTTTCATGACTTTTAAAATACCCTGCATTTGAGCAACGCTTCTCTTTGGATGCGCTACTTTTGCACCGATTCCTTTTGCGCAGTCCATCGGCGAACCGCCGCCCATTGCAACTAAGGCCTGGCACCCGTTTTCACGGTAGATTCTAAAGCCTTCCTCTACATTATCACTTGTCGGGTTTGGACAAACATCGGAATAAACAGTATATGCGACACCCGCTGCATCCAAAGCATTGGTTAGTTTATCCACGAGTCCAAGTTTCACAAGTCCATTATCGGTTACAACGAGCACCTTGCCGGCACCCTTCTCCTTCAGCATTTCCGGCATCTTTGTGATCGAGCCCACGCCTTCAATATACTCCGGCATACGATAGCCCATGAAATTCTGCGCGATCACCATGACTGCCTGGAAGATCTTACAATAAATCCTGTAGATCATGCGTCCCTCCTTCACTTGTTTCCTATCCTCATATTCCACATTAATTGCATTCTTTGGACATTTCTCTACACATTGTCCACAACGAAAGCATTTTTTCTGATCAATTGTAAAAGGTTCTTTGATCGTTCCATATGGTGCAGCTGCTTTACAGGTCTTTTGGCAGATCGAACATCCAATACAAAGATCCTGATCGATCGTGACCTTTTTGATCCGCTTCTGCTCTGCATCCGGAAAGATCGCTCCATTTGGACAGATGGCCTCACACTGGCCGCAGCCAACACAGGAGTTTCTATCGATCGTGTATTTCTGTTTCGTCTCATCAACCGGTTTCGGAACGCCGAAGAGACATTCATATGCACACGCGCCACATCCTACGCAGCGGTTGCTATCGATAATATATGCCATATTCAACCTCCTGACGCCGGAGATAAGAGCCAGATGTCATCTCCGTCCTTAAGTGCTTTGTTTTTCTTTGAACAGCGATCCCCGTTGATATAGACGATCGCATCTTTGAAGGAAAGTTTTTCCGGATGTTCCAAAGAAGGTTTCTCTTTTACATTTTCCTCATAGATCGCATCTACTTTCCGGTTCAAAAGAGCAAAGATGTCATCCAGCTTCGAAGCTTCGATTTCTTCCTTTGCAAGATGGGTATCCACACGGAGGACTCCATACAGGCGAACGGTTACCTTAGCCATTGCTCATCGCCTCCTTTACGATTGCTTCATAGTAATCCGGATACAGCGCAACGCCAAAGCGCTTTAGCGTCTTATATTTCGGAATACCATCTTTCCAGCCTCTGCCTCTGTAGTAATCTTTCTTCAGCTTTTCAAGCGGCACTTTTGTTCTCGGATCATTCGGATCCTGCGCAACCTCCGTCAAACGTTTCGGAAGGACGTCTGCGCCGGCCTTCTGTCCCAAAATAATGTTGGCCATACGCTCCATGTTATAGCCATGTGAACCGACGGTTAAAGCCGTTCCCAATGTTGCCTTGAAATCACAAACATAATTGAGTGCATAGGTATGCTGGATCAGCGGGACATTTAGTTTTACTGCTTTTGTAAATTTATTCAAGAGATTGACGACAGGGCCAACATACGGAAAGACTTTCAAGATGGCCTTTGTTATCAGTGAATTCGGTTTTTCTATCAGGAAGGCCGGAAATACGGCATAACTGGTAAAGAGACAGGATCCGCAGGCGGAGATCGCTTCCATCAGATTCTGGAACATGATCGTAAGCGCTGCTTTTCCATGCGGCGTTAAAGAATCCACGTCAAGACCCAGTCCTTCTACAACGACCATATAGCCGGCGTTTAAGTGACAGCCACCACGGTTTGCGGTCGCATAGCCAAGTCCCTGTCCCACAGCACGTCTCGGCTCATAAGCTGCAAGTTCCATTCCTTTTGCATGAATTGCGAAGTCTTTTCCGCCAAACTTTTCGCTCATACGTTTTGTGCCGTTTGCAAGTTCATCCCCGATTCCTTCGCGGAATGCGATCTTTCTGAATGTTTCAGAGATATTATCCGTCTTTCCAAACTTAAGTCCATTATCCCACATGCCTTTTTCATTTAATTCCATGGCAAAGGCGAGTGAACCGGCGGTAGAGATCGAATCCATTCCAAGTTCATCAAGTTCATAATTCCATTTAAGGACAAGCTCCATATTGTCATTTAAGATATTCGCACCTAAAAGACCCAGCGTTTCCAGTTCCGGTCCTTTCACAACCTTATTATCCACGCGAACACTCCTTGCGCAGCGGATCACGCAGGTCGTGCAGGCAGAACTTGCTACCAGGTGATTTTCCGCAAGTTCTTCTCCGGAAACCGATTCAAACTTTTCAAAGCGGCCGGCACTGAAGTTTTTGGTCGCCAAGATTCCGTGCGCATGCATCGGAGCTACAAGCCCTGCAGTCCCAAGTTTTGGAAGCTGTCGTCCTGTAAGTGGATGTGTCTTTAAAGTCTTTGTCCATTTTTTATTAAATGGGATCAGTTTATCTGGGTAGGCGATTTGGACGGCCTTACTTCCCTTAACAGTCACCGCTTTCAGATTCTTATCTCCAAAGACAGCACCTACGCCGCCTCGTCCCGAAGTCCGCTCTCCACTGAAGACGCAGGAATACAAAACTTTATGTTCTCCGGCAGGACCGATCACAAGCTTATCGGTATCGTCTGGAAGCATTTCCTGTGTTTCAGAGATCAGTTTCCCCCAAAGAGGCGCTGCATCTTCAAAGCTCACCTCATCTTCCGTGATATGAACGGAAACAGGAGATGAGGCTCTTCCTGAAATGATCAGGGCATCAAAACCAGCTCTCTTTAAGGAAAGTCCGAAGTTTCCGCCGCAGTTGGAAGATGTAATGATATTGGTCAGTGGGGAAATAGTAGAAATATTAAAGCGGGAGGTATTGGGACATCCGGATCCTGTTAAAGGACCGGTTGTAACTACGATCCAGTTGTCTTCATCAAACGCTTTCATGCCCGGATGAATATGCTGGAAGAGAATGTCGGCTGCCATGATCTTGCCGCCAATCGTTCTTCTCCTGTCCTCATCCGTCCAAGGAAAAAGTTCATGCGTCCGCGTTGACAGATCGATCTTCAATACCTTTCCCATGTAACCTTTTAAGACAGACATAACATACCTCCTATCCTATGTCCGCATTATACCACCTGTCATTGAATCTTGTATAAAAAAATGAACAATTATAGAGACTCTAATTTCAAGTTGCGGTATAATGATTAAAAATCTTTTTTCAGGAAACAGGAATGGCAAGGAAAACAGAGGTACTGATCATTGGCGCCGGCATACTCGGCTGCTTTGCAGCCAGGGCGTTAAGCCGTTACAAGCTTGATATCTCAGTCATTGAAAAAGAGGCGGATGTCTGCACCGGAATCAGTAAAGCCAATACCGGTATCATTTATCAAGGATACGACCAGCATCATGGGTCTTTAAAAGCAGAACTGTGCAAAAGAGCTTCTGCTTCTTTTTCTGCCCTTTGCGCAGAACTTGACGTTGCCTATAAAAGAACAGGTCTTTTGATGCTGAGCTTTGGGCCAAATGCTGACAAAGTACTTGAAAAAAAGATTCGGAATGCTGAAAGCGGCGCAATCCCAAATGTCCATCTTATCGGACCTCAGGAGATTTACAGTTTTGAGCCTTCCTTAAGAGACGGTGTAACCCACGCGCTCTATGCGGAAGATACTTATGTAGTTAATCCCTGGGATCTGGGAATTGCAGCGTTTGAAAACGCAAAAGCAAATGGTACTTCTTTTTACCTGAACGAAGAAGTAATAAACATTCGGAAAGAATCTGACAGCTTTCTCATAGAGACAAATAAACAGACATTTCTTGCAAAACGAGTCCTTTGCTGTGGTGGTTTAAAAGCCGATATGCTTTGGGAAATGGTCTGCAGACCAATGATTCGTCTGATTCCACAGGCAGCGGATTATCTTGTTTTTGATACCTATTGCGGGAATCTTATCCACCATGTGCTTTCAGTAGAGCCTGAAGAAAAAGGAGATGGTATTACCATCGTCCCGACTGCAGATGGCAATCTTCTGCTTGGCCCTACCAGAAGAGATATTATAGGGGAATTTGATGGAAGTACTGCTCTTAAAGGGCTCTCTGAACTAAAGAAAAAAGGCAAATGGCTGCTGCCGGATCTTCCTTTAGAGCAAGTCATCCGCTCTTTTGCAGCTGCAAGACCAAATCCTTTTACTCTGGATAAAAACGGAGAGATAACAGACAAAAGTCTCAAAGATTTTGTTATTTTAGAAGAAGATGGTTTCTTTGATCTGATCGGAGTTAAAACCCCTGGTATTACCTGCGCGAATGAACTTGGCCTCCACCTTGCAGACAAAATCATCCGAAGCTTTGAAAGAACGCCGGAGTTAAAAACAGATTTTGTTCCGACACGTAAAGCAATTCCAAAGACATCAGAGCTCCTAAATAAAAACCCCGAAGCGCTTTCCCTGCTTTCGCCTGAATATCTTGAGATCATCTGCCGCTGCAAAAATGTCAGCAAAGGGGAAATCCTGGAGGCGATCAAGCGAGGCGCTTTTACAGTTGACGGAATCAAACGACGCACCGGTGCCGGCATGGGAAGATGCCAGGGCGGCTACTGCATGGAAAAAATCCTAAAGCTTTTAAGTGAGAACCTGGATACCGACATCTACCAGATTACAAAAGATGGAATCGGAAGTGAAATATTAAAGAAGCCATGAAACATTTTGATGTATTGATCATTGGCGGAGGAGCAGGTGGAATGGCTGCCGCCCTCTCCGCATCAGAAAAGGGATACCAAAACATCTTGCTGGTTGAGCGCAAGGAAGCGCTCGGCGGCATCTTACTGCAATGCACACATCACGGTTTCGGTCTTGGCTATTTCGGCGAAGACTTAAGCGGCATTCAGTATGCAGAACGTTTCCGCAGCAAAGTAGAATGTTCAAACGTTCAGGTGCTTCTCAATACCATGGTGCTGCGTCTTCATCCGGACAAAACGGCACTGCTGAGTGGAACTGCAGGCCTTAAAACCATCAGTTTTGAACGCTGCGTTCTGGCCTCCGGATGCAGAGAGAGGACTCTTTACTCTCAGGAGATTGCAGGCACGCGTCCTTCAGGGATCATGACTGCAGGTACAGCACAAAAACTGATCAATATAGATCAACTGGATATCGGAGATGAGATCGTGATCTTAGGATCCGGTGATGTTGGGCAGATCATGGCAAGACAGCTTTCGCAGGCGGGAAAACATATCATCGCAATGATTGAAAAAGAAGACCGGCCGGGCGGCTTAAAACGCAATCAGAAAGACTGCCTTGAAGCTTACCGTATCCCTCTCTGCTTAAACTCAGTGATCAGGAAAATACATGGAACAAAGCAAATTGAAGGAGTTACAATACAGAATCTTAACAGCGGAAAAGAATCCTTCCTTAACTGTTCTACTCTGCTTACTGCAATCGGCATGATACCGGAGACCGACCTGCTCAAAACAAGTTTCGGCCAGGAGACATATCCCGACTGGATAAAGAAAATCGGAAACTGCGATTATGTTCACGATATCGTAGACAGCGTTTCTGCAGATGGCTTTAAGATTTGGGCTGAAAAATAAAAAAGGATTATAGTTTTCGTAAATCACTGTATAATCAGTGTATTAATATTTTTTATTTTTTGTAGGAGGATATCAAAATGAAGAAACTTGTATTGCCTGTAATCCTGGCACTTTCCGCTGCATTGCTTCTTTGTGCCTGCGGCGGAGCAAAAGGAAACACTCCGAGCTCTGCTTCTGTCCCTGAAACTAAAGCAGCAATGGACACGCCTTCCATCGGTCTGGATATTCTGATTGAAGAAGATGAGAGCATGATCAACACCTATTCCCTGCTCGCAGTAAATCCTCAGGCTCCTTGGGTTGATGCAGACGGAAATGCAGTTGACGCTTCAACCGTAGCAATCAACACCGCAGGCGCTGATGCTCTGATCAACTGGATGCTGTCTGATGAAGGCCTTGATGCAGCTGCAAAGTATGGCTTTGATGATTATGGTGAGTATCTGTTCTATATTAAAGACGATGCGCCGAAATCAGTAGCAGAGATCCCGGCAGCAACTGACGAAACAAAAGTGATCCGGATGTCTACAACGACTTCTGTTAACGACTCCGGGCTTTTAGGTTATCTGCTTCCGATCTTCGAGGAAAAATATGGATACACGGTAGAAGTAACTTCTGCAGGAACAGGAAAAGCAATCGCTAATGCAAAAATGGGCAATGCAGACCTTCTTTTAGTTCACGCAAAAGCGCAGGAAGAAGAGTTTATCGCAGGCGGCTTTGCAAGAACCATCGACGGACAGAGTGCAGAGCGTCTTGCTTTCATGTACAACTACTTTGTTCTTTGCGGACCAAAGGATGATCCGGCAAAAGTCAAAGATGCGGCGGATGTAAAAGCTGCTTTTGCTGAAATCGCAAATGGAAAACACCTCTTTGTATCAAGAGGCGATAAGAGCGGAACGCATACAAAAGAGCTTTCCCTCTGGCCGGAAGAATTAGGCATCACAGAAGAAGCTTCCAGTTTCGAGGCATATCAGGATTGGTACATTTCCGCCAACTCAGGAATGGGTGTCTGCCTGACTATGGCAAACGAACAGGGTGCATACATTCTTTCGGATAAAGCAACCTTCCTTACCTTTAAGGCAAATGGTGGAATTTTAGAAGACGCAAAATAAGATGGGACAGGCTTTTCAGGAAGCAATCAGCCTGATAGTAAGCGGCGATCATATTGTATGGCAGATCATTAGCGTCACGCTCGAGATGACGCTACTGAGTTCCTTTCTGGCACTCCTCATTGGAGTGCCGATTGGAACATGGCTTGGAAGCGCTACTTTCAAAGGACGCAAAGCGCTTGTCATTATAGACCGTGCATTCATGGGCCTTCCGCCTGTTGTCTGCGGTCTTTTCTGTTATCTCCTGTTCAGTGGCGTTGGTCCTTTAAGGGGACTCCACCTGCTCTACACCGTCGCCGGAATGGTGATCGCACAGATCATGCTTTTACTCCCTATGGCAGTCGGCATGACAGAAAGCCATGTATTTGCCTTAGCTCCTGTCATCCGCGAAACAACAAAAGGGCTTAAGATCGGAAAAACAAGAAGTCTGTTTCTTACGATCAATGAAGGCCGCTATCATATTATCTCTACTTATCTGTTTCTGTTAGGACGGGCTATGGCTGAGGTTGGTGCCGTATCGATCGTCGGTGGCGCAATCATGTTCAAGACCAATGTTATGACAACCGCTATCATGAACTACACCAGCATGGGAGATTTCAAATCCGCTTTGGCGTTAGGAATCATTCTGCTGATCCTTTCCTTTGCGCTGAATATCATCGGAGCTCTCTTACAGGGAGGTAAAGACAAATGATCATCCCACGTATAAAGAAAACCTATCAGGACCAGCTTGTTTTAGATTTCCCGGAAATGGAGATCCCGGACGGAAGTCTTATCGCCATTGTCGGACCAAACGGTTCTGGAAAATCGACACTTGGAAAAATCCTTGCAGCTGTAATAAAAGCAGATGATGACTGCCCAAAGATCTCGTCAGAACGGGTCGGTTATATGAGCCAGCAAGCTTTTGCTTTCCGCTTGTCTGTGAAAAACAATCTGCTGCAGAATAAAGATACTGCTCTTTCCAAAGAGGAAAATGAAGAGCGTGCAGAAGAATTAATGAAAACGCTAAGGCTATCGGAACTTGCAGGAAAAAATGCTGCAAAGCTTTCAGGCGGTCAAAAACAGCGCATGTCTCTTGCACGCATTCTAATGAAAGACTACAAAGTATTAATCCTGGATGAACCAACAGCATCCATGGATTCGGAAATCATCCCTGTCGCAGAAGCGCTGATCCTTAATTATCAAAAGCGTACAAACTGCACGATCCTTTTGATCACCCACTCTCTCGAGCAGGCCGGAAGACTTTCTGAAAAGATCATACAGCTTCAAAACGGGAAACCTGCAGTGTGAACAATCATTCATAAAATTGAAGTTTGCTAACTTAGAATTATTTTCAAACGAAAAAAAATGTGCTATATTTTTTAGCACATTATTTTTTACAGAATTTAACGGAAGGAACGACCTATGAACAAGTACAGAGATTTTGACAACTACTTGAAAGAACATCCTACGCAGGATGGTTACTTCGGAAAATACGGTGGCAACTACTTAGAGGATCCGGAACTGATCAAAGCCTTCAATGAATATGCAGAAGCCTACCACACGATTGCGCAGTCCGCACAGTTTATCGCTGAACTCAGGCGTATCCGCCGTGACTTCCAGGGTCGTCCGACTCCGGTCTATCATTGCCAGAACTTATCCAATCTTCTTGGCAGAGCTCAGATCTATTTAAAAAGAGAAGATTTAAACCATACCGGCGCCCATAAACTGAACCATTGCATGGGTGAAGGTCTGCTCGCAAAATATATGGGCAAGAAAAAGCTGATCGCAGAAACCGGTGCCGGACAGCACGGTGTTGCACTTGCAACTGCAGCAGCCTATTTCGGCCTCGAATGCGATATCTATATGGGCGAGGTCGACATTGCAAAACAGGCTCCAAACGTTACACGTATGAAGGTGCTCGGAGCAAATGTCATTCCGGTAAGCTTTGGACTTAAAACTTTAAAGGAAGCGGTTGATGCTGCTTTTATGGCATATTCCAAAGAGTATAAAGATGCGATTTATTGTATCGGAACCGCTGCAGGCCCGCATCCGTTTCCGCTTATGGTCCGTGACTTCCAGTACTGCATCGGCCAGGAAGCAAAAGAACAGTTTGTCTCCCAGACCGGTCATCTGCCGGATCAGGTCATTGCCTGTGTCGGCGGTGGTTCCAATGCAATCGGCATGTTCACACCATTCCTTGCAGACCCGGTGGAACTGATCGGCGTTGAACCTTTAGGAAGAGGCCCGAAGCTCGGAGATCATGCAGCTTCCATCTCTTATGGCGCAGAAGGCGTAATGCATGGCTTTAACAGCATCATGCTTGCAGATGAAAATGGTGATCCGGCGCCTGTATACTCGAATGCCAGCGGCTTAGACTACCCTGCTGCAGGACCTGAGCATGCAATGCTCCATGATATGCAGCGGATCAACTATACAACGATCGGAGATGAAGAAGCGATTGAAGCACTCTTCCTGCTTTCCAGAGAAGAAGGCATCATCCCGGCGATCGAAAGTTCCCATGCGCTCGCATATGCGATTAAGATCGCACGTACCGGATACTTAGGATCACTCCTGGTCAACCTTTC
>CAMODY010000037.1 GCA_946611595.1 uncultured Clostridia bacterium
AATGAAAAAAGTGCTTGAGGCACTTTTTTTGTTGTCTAAAATTCATTTTGGAATAATTACTATTCGATTTCGTAATATTTTACCAATTGTATAAATATAGTCCACAAAATTTGTGTAAAGGTATGTTATAATGACCGCGGATTGCGTACAAAAGCCCTCGTTTTTGTTCGTTATCCTACACTAATAGGGAGTTTTTTTATCTCATGGACTTATTATTACAATTCATTTTAGGCTTGTTACCGATTATCTGGTTGATTATTGCACTTACTGCAATTAAGCTCCCGGGATATATCGCATGCTCAACATCAATTCTTTTTGCAGCCGGAGTTGCTATTTTCTACAAAGCAATGCCGGTGGTGGATACGGCGACTGCAGCAGTTGACGGTATTTTAAATGCCCTGTGGCCGATCCTTCTCGTAATTATCGCAGCACTGTTCGTTTATAACTTGTCCCTTAAGACAGGCGGCATGGACACCATCAAAAAGATGCTGTCCGGCGTATCGGAAGACAGAAGAATCCTTGCTCTGATCATCGGATTTGGCTTCGGTTTCTTCATGGAAGGTATGGCAGGATTTGGTACAGCGGTTGCAATCCCTGCAGGTATCTTGGTTGCCATGGGATTTGATGCAATCCCTACAGTTCTTGCACTTCTTATTGTAAATGCAGCACCGACAGCCTTCGGAAGTGTCGGCGTTCCGACCGTAACACTCGCGAGTGTTACCGGTCTTTCCGAGCTTGCACTTTCATCGAATACAATTATTATTGAAGCTTTACTGATGTTCCTTTCTCCGTTCATTATGGTATGTGTGATCGGTAAAGGCTTTAAGGCATTAAAAGGAATCTGGCACATCGTGCTGATCTCCTCCCTGGCAATGCTGATTCCGGAGTTCGTATTTGGTCTCTTTGTAGGACCTCAGCTTCCGGATATCATTGGATCGATCGTTTGCATGGTCGTAACCGTTGCTTTAGCACTGGCTACCAGAAAACGTCCGGTTCCGGAAGAGTACCGTATGTCCAGACCTGAAGGTGAAGAAAAAGTTAAAACAGGTGAAGCTGTAAAAGCATGGTCTCCGTTCATCCTGATCGCAGTGCTTCTTGTTATCACAAGCAGCTTGATCCCATTTATCAACGGACCGCTTTCTTCTATTAAAAGTACAGTTAATATTTTCACAGGAGATCCGAACAAGACGCTTTCCTTTGCATGGATCAATACCCCGGGTATTTGGATCATCATCAGTGGTATTATCGGTGGCTTGATACAAGGAATGAAGTTCGGAGAGATCGTAAAGACCTTCTTCGGAACCATTGGTAAAAACTGGAAGACCATCGTTACCATCTGTTCCGTTCTTGCAACTGCAAAGATCATGCAGTTTAGCGGAATGACGATGGACGTTGCAGATACATTGGTGGCTGTTACAGGAAAATACTTCCCGTTCCTCTCACCAATCGTAGGTACTTTAGGTGCGTTCGTTACAGGAAGCGGTACATCCACTTGCGTTCTGTTCGGACCAATGCAGGCAGGTACAGCCGAGGCAATCGGTATGTCGCCTGAGTGGCTTGCAGCGGCAAACTCTTTAGGTGCCGGAATCGGAAAAATGATTTCTCCGTCCAATGTTGCGATTGGAGCAGCTGCGGCGGGACTTGCAGGAAGCGAAAATAAAATCATTGGTAAGTCATTTAAATACGTCATTGTTTTCGTCGTTATTTCCGGACTTCTTTGCTTCTTCATGCCGATGTTGTTTAATCTATGATTAATTATCAAAAGCCATGCCCTTAATATCAGGCCATGGCTTCTGATGTTTAATAAAAAATGTTGCTAATAATATATTTATTTAAAGGAGGACAGAGTAATGCCCAGTTACAACAAGTTGACTCCTGAACTGATCAGCCAGATCAAGGCTGCAGTGAAGGGAACAGTCTATGAGGGCGCAGACATCAACGAAGATTATATGAAAGATGAGATGCCGATCTACGGTACTCATATGCCTGATCTCGCTGTTGTTGCCCAGAGCACAGAGGATGTAGCTGCAATCGTTAAGATTTGTAATGAGAACAAGATTCCGGTTACACCAAGAGGAGCCGGAACAGGTCTAGTCGGCGCAGCTGTTCCTGTAGCAGGCGGCGTACTGATTGATATGAGCAAGATGAACCGCATTCTTTCTTATGACCTTGACAACATGGTCGTAACGATCGAGCCGGGCGTATTGCTTCAGGATCTTGCAAATGACTGCAGCAACCAGGGACTTATGTATCCGCCAGATCCGGGCGAAAAACTTGCGTGCGTTGGTGGTAACGTTGCTACAAACGCAGGTGGTATGCGTGCTGTTAAATATGGTACAACACGTGATTATGTAAGAGCGATGACAGTCGTTCTTCCAACAGGTGAAATCACACACTTCGGTGCAAAAGTTTCCAAAACCAGCTCCGGTTATTCCCTGATCGATCTTATGATCGGCTCTGAAGGAACCCTTGGTATTATCACAGAACTTACACTGAAGATTATTCCGGCACCGAAGGTCATCACAAGTATGATCGTTCCGTTCCCGGATCTTCCAACTGCAATTTCAAACGTTCCGCGTATCAAGAACGCAAACCTTGATCCGCAGGCACTTGAATTCATGGAGAAAGAAGCACTCTTAGCTTCTGAGCGTTACATCGGAAAGAGCACCTTCCCGAAGGAAGTTGGCGGTGTTCCGGCAAACGCATATCTGCTCATCACTTTTGATGGCGATTCCGAAGAAATCGTTAACAACAAGATCGAGCAGGCAGTAGACATCGTAATGGAGAACGGCGCTATCGACGTACTCATTGCTGATACTGCACCGAAAATGAAAGATGCATGGGCAGCACGTTCCAGTCTGCTTGATGCAATCCTTGAAGAAACAAAACTTCTTGATGAGTGTGACGTTGTTGTTCCGGTTAATGAAATCGCAGATTTCCTTACCTTTGCTACAAAGACAGGTGAAGAGTGCGGCCTTACGATCAAGAGCTTTGGTCATGCAGGCGATGGTAACCTTCATATTTATCAGTGCAGCAACGACCTTGACGAAGAAGAGTTCAAGAAGAGAGTAGACAAATACTTCCATATTCTGTATCAGAAGGCAACCGAAGTTGGCGGCCTTGTATCCGGTGAGCATGGAATCGGTCTTGGAAAGATCCGTTTCCTTGAAGAGAGCATCGGCAAGAAGAACATGGAACTCATGTATGGTATTAAGAAAGTCTTCGACCCGAACCTGATCCTGAACCCAGGTAAGGTAAGCTATGAGCTCGGCGGCGAAGAGGCTAGAGAAGCTGAGATCCCGGCACTTGGTTCCGGTACAGCAGCAGCTCCGGCTCAGAATAATGCAGCTCTTAATGAAGCAGCAGCAAATGTTGCACAGGCAGCAGCTAGTGTAGCTCAGGCAGCAGCTAATGTTGCAGCAGCAGCTCTTGGAAAACCTGTAGCAGCAGTCGCAGCTCCGGCTCCGGCAGCAAAGGCAGAGGCTCCGAAGGCAGCTCCGGCAGCAAAAGCAGAAGCTCCGAAAGCTCCGCTGAAAGGCATTGCAGCTCTGAAAGCTGGTCTTGCAGCTAAGAAAGCAGAAGCTCCGAAGGCAGAGGCTCCGAAGAAGGAAGCTCCAAAGAAGGAAGCTCCGAAGGCTGCACCGAAGGCAGCAGCTCCGGCTCCGGCAGATGACGGTCCGGCTAAAACAAAACCGCTGAACATCTGTGTATGCGTAAAACAGGTTCCGGATACAACTGAGATCAAGATTGATCCTGTTAAACACACACTGATCCGTACCGGCGTTCCGAGCATCCTGAACACATTCGACGGATATGCTCTTGAAGCAGCAGCAAGACTGAAAGATAAGAACCCGAACATTAACATCTATGCAATCTCCATGGGACCTGAGCAGGCAAAAGCAGTCCTGAAAGAGGCTCTTGGAATTTGCGCTGATAAGGTATTCCTGGTAAGCGGAAGACAGTTCGGTGGTTCTGATACACTTGCAACTTCCTACATCATTTCTGAAGCTGTTAAGATGGTTGAAAAACGTGAAGGCATCAAGTTCGATATGATCTTCTGCGGCAAGCAGGCAATCGACGGTGATACCGCACAGGTTGGACCTGAAATGGCTGAGCACTTAGGACTTCCGCAGGTTACTTACGGACTTGAGTGCAAAGAAACAGATGATGAGACAGGTCTGATCATCACTCAGGAAGGCGATGACGGAAGAAATATTATTGAAGTTCAGATGCCTTGCCTCGTAACATTTACGAAACCAAGCTTTGATCCTCGTTTCCCGACTGTTAAGAGAAAGATGATGGCTAACAAAGCTGAAATCCCGGTTATCACAGACAGCGAGGAAGACTTCCCGGATATCGACCGCGAGAGAATCGGTCTTAAGGGATCTCCGACGAAGGTTAAGAAGACCTACACACCTCCGCAGAAAGAAGGCGGTGTACGCTTCGAGAAAGAATCCGATGATGACACAGCTGATGTATTAGCTAAGAAACTGTTTACCGCGCTCAGTGATGCGCATGTACTGTAAGAAAGGAGGGATTTGAAGATGGAAGCAAAAACAAAAGATTTGTGGGTATTCATTGAAACAGATTCCGAAGGAAAACCCAAAAACGTAGGCCTTGAGCTTTTAAATCCCGGCCGTGAGCTTGCAACTGCGCAGGGAGGAAAGCTTGTTGGTGTTGTAATCGGTGTTAATACCGAGATCGCAGCGAAAGCAGCAGGTAACTTTGGTGCAGATTCCGTAATCTGCGTTGAAGGAGACGAATATAAAAATTACACAACAGATGCATACAAAGAGGCACTGGTTCACCTGATTGAAAAATATGGCCCGACAGCAGTCCTGATCGGTGCTACAAATGTTGGCCGTGACCTTGGCCCTGGTATTGCAGCAAGACTTCGTACAGGTCTTACAGCAGACTGCACAGGTCTTTCCATTGATGAAGAGACCGGAAACGTTAAATGGACCCGTCCGGCATTCGGCGGAAACTTGATGGCAGAGATCATGTGCCCGGATACTCGTCCGCAGTGTGGTACTGTTCGTCCTGGCGTATTTAAAAAGCCGGAAGAGACAGGAAAAGAAGCAGAGATCATCAAAGAAGATTTCCACGTACCTGCAGAGAACATCCGCATGAAGCTGATCGACGTTATCAAAGAAGTTGGTGAGACTGTAGACCTTGAAGGTGCAGAAATCATCGTATCCGGCGGACGTGGTGTTGGCGGACCGGAAGGCTTTGATGTTATCAAAGAACTTGCTGATGCACTTGGCGGTGTTGTTGGTTCTTCCCGTGCCTGCGTAGATGCAGGATGGATCGCACATTCTCATCAGGTAGGACAGACCGGAAAGACCGTTGCTCCGAAGATCTACATTGCTTGTGGTATTTCTGGTGCAATCCAGCACGTTGCCGGCATGAGCGGATCTGACTGCATCATCGCGATCAATAAAGATCCGGATGCAAGCATCTTCGGCATTGCTGACTATGGTGTAGTAGGTGACCTGTTCCAGGTTATTCCTGCATTCGTTGAAGAAATCAAAAAAGCTAAGGCTTAATTGAGATAGTAATAATTAATGCGGCGCTGTCCCCTCGGCGCCGCAGGATAAAAAGTTTATAAGGAGAAAAGAACAATGGATTTTTTTAATGATGAACTCCATCAGGAAATGGTAGATATGTACCGTAACTTCGCAGAGGGCGTATGTGGCCCGATCGCTGCAGAGATCGATGAAGAAGAGCGTTTCCCGGAAGAGACTTTCGCACAGATGGCTGAGCTTGGTCTCATGGGTATTCCGTTCCCGGAAGAGTACGGCGGAGCAGGACTTGATGAACTTTCTTATGCTCAGTGCGTAGAAGAGATCTCTAAAGTATGTGCTTCTACAGGCGTTGGCCTTTCCGCTCATACTTCTCTTGGTGCATGGCCGATCTATAAGTTTGGTACAGACGAGCAGAAAGCAAAATACCTGCCGGACCTTTGCACAGGTGCAAAACTTGGTGCATTTGCTCTGACTGAGCCGGGCGCTGGTACTGATGCAGCTGGACAGAAGACTATCTTCGAAGACAAAGGTGATCACTACCTGGTTAACGGAAGCAAGATCTTCATCACAAACGCTGGTTATGCTGACGTATTCATCGTTTTCGGTATGACAGACAAGTCTCAGGGAACAAAAGGAATCAGCTGCCTGATCATGGAAAAAGGTATGCCGGGATTCACTGTTGGAAAACATGAGAAGAAGATGGGTATCCGCGGATCCAGCACCTGCGAACTCGTATTTGAAGATGTACAGGTTCCGAAGGAGAACCTCCTTGGTGAAGTAGGAAAAGGCTTCAAGATCGCTATGATGACTCTTGATGGCGGACGTATCGGAATCGCTGCACAGGCACTTGGAATCGCTGAAGGCGCTATCAACGTAACAAAACAGTACGTTAAAGAGCGTGAGCAGTTTGGCCGTCCGATCGCTAAATTCCAGAATACACAGTTCGAGCTTGCTAAGATGCAGGCAGCTACAGACGCTGCAAGACTCCTGGTATATCAGGCTGCAGACGCTGTTGATAAAGGACTTCCGTACACCTACCTTGCAGCAGAGGCTAAGCTCGTTGCAGCAGCTAACGCAAGCGATGTAACACGTCGCTGCCTGCAGCTCTATGGTGGATATGGATACACAAGAGATTATCCGATCGAGCGTATGATGCGTGATGCTAAGATCACTGAGATCTATGAAGGCACAAGCGAAGTTCAGATGATGGTAATCTCCGGACAGATGATGAGATAATGTGACAAGGGGACGGTTCTTTTGTCACCTTTTGTCGCCATCACCTAAGATGAAAGAAAGCCCTGAGGATTGATTTCCTCAGGGCTTTTTGTTTTGCTAAGTTTGATTGTAATGATCTACTCAGTTTGAAAAAGGTGACAAAAGAACCGTCCCCTTGTCACTTACGGGCGAACTACAACTGAGATTCCGTTCGGAATGCAGGTAAGGCTAGCATCTTCGCCTTTGATCTTTCTTGCCATAGCGTATGCTTCATCAAGTGTAGCTGCGTAGGTCATCTTTAAGCCTTCGATCATATCCTTCTGTGCAGGATCTGCAACAAAGATAACTGTGTATTTTCTTACGATACGAGCTAAAATCTGAGAGCACCACTGATCAGGACGTGTCTCTTCCTGAGGTGTAGCCAGGAATTTTTGATAAGCTGTCTCGATATCCGGCTCATCTGCGATGATGTGATAGAAGAAGTCTCCGCCGTTACCATCGATGCAGGAAGAGAGCATGATAATGACACCGCCGTCATTTACAGTTGCCTCACCGGCTGTCATACCCTTAGGGGACTGGTAAGCGTTCTGGTCAAGCGGATATCCGCCGTTTGTTGTGATAACGATGTCTGCATATTCCGGTTTTACGCAAACGTAATCGGAGATGAAATCACATCCTTTGCGGTGTGCGGTCTCATAGTTACCTGCGAATGCAGCAACGGTCTTCTTATCTTCGTCAATAACAACATTCACGATGTATGCCAGTTTAGACATTTCAGCTGCAGCAAGCATATCCTCATGCATTGGGTTTCCATCGAGGATGCCGGTGCGGGAATGTGGATCGTCAATAAATTTGGAGCAGTGATTTCCCATAACGGTTACAGCATCTGCAATACCCGGGAGAATGCTTTTTCTTCCGCCGGAAAATCCTGCAAAGAAGTGTGGCTCAATGAAGCCTTCTGCAACGAGCAGAGAAGTGTTCATAGCAGCTTTATCAAGAATGCAGTCAGGGCCGGATGGAAGGACGCCGACTTTTACGTTTGTGGAAGGATCATGCGCATCATGTACGATAATGTCATCTTTAAACTCTTCATAAAGTTCATCGCCCAGTTTTCCTCGCAGCTCTTCAACTGTTGTAGGTCTGTGGAATCCGGTTGCAACAAGCAGAGAAATCTTGATATCCGGATTGCCTTCTCTCAGTTCACGGATCATGTTCGGAAGGATATCTTTACTCGGTACTGGTCTTGTATGGTCGCTGATGATGATTACGCAGTCCGGTTTTCCTTTTGCAAGTTCACAAAGGCGCGGGCTGTCGATCGGATTTTCCATGGCTTCTTTTACGATCTCAAGTCCATTCTTGTCGCTTTTAAGTTCGTCAACGCGGGATGTGAGAACCGGAGTATCATCCGGAACGTTCAGATCATAAGTGGTACGGTTATAAAAGAATTTTACGGTCTTCATCTGTTTTCTTCTCCTTATAATGCTTAATTGTCGGTCTTAAAAGAAAAATGATTTTTGTACTCCTTTTTTCTCTAAAACCTGCCGATGTATTATACCTTAATTCCGTATAAATTATTACTCTTTTTAGTTTTTTTTTGGTGACAAAAGAACCGTCCCCTTGTCACCTAATCTCGTCTTAGCGCATCGATCGGGTTTAGGTTTGCTGCTTTGACTGCTGGGATCAGGCCGAAGACGATTCCGATCACGATGGAAAAGACAACGGCGATCAGACAGGCCGGAATGCTGATGGCGGTCGGGGTTCCTGTAATTGCTGACAGCAGGAAGGAAAAAGCAATACCTGCGATGACGCCAATCAGTCCCCCAAAGAAAGTGAGTACACCTGCTTCTGTTAAGAACTGGGTGAGGATGCGTTTCTTTCTTGCGCCGATCGCTTTCTTAAGTCCAATCTCTCTAGTCCGTTCCGTGACCGAAACCAGCATGATATTCATAACTCCGATGCCGCCGACTAAAAGCGAGATCGCAGCGATCCAGATCAGCTGCTGTTTTGTAGAGTTAGTAAATTCTTGTATCTGTGCAGCCTGTTCTAAAAGATCGTCTGCTTTATATTGAATCGCATTATTACTTACCAGCTTTTCATTCAGATAGCGGGCCACATTATTTCCGGCATTCGTCATGGCATCAGTCGACGTCGCTTTAACCGCCACGTTCTGCGGCTCGTCATAGCGGTAGATGATCGGCCAACAGTTGATCGGGATAAAGATTGTTCCGCTTTCATCCTGATGATACATCCAGTAATCTTCAATCGTTTCAATCTTTAGAGATGTGTTGGCAGCAGGGGAGACAGTTCCGATCACGGTAAAAGGCTCGCCCTTGATCTCTAAGCTTTGTCCAATCGGATTTTCCCCCTCAAACAGATAGGCTGCCACATTGCTTTCTACGATCACGACCTTGCGGCGCTCTTTAAAATCGCTGCTTATAAAGCCTCGTCCCTCATCCAACATATATTCATAAACATTAAGATAATTGGCATCTGCGCCAATGATCTTGCCGCTAAAAGAAGTACTTCTGAAGTAGCATCCTTCGCTCCAGTTGCGGCTGTAGAAAAGAGCTGTCTCTTTTACGCCGGAAAGATTATTTAAGGATGCGCGGATATCATCTGTACAAGGAGCGATGCCATCCGGGATAGGAGAGTAGTCCGGATCGTAATAACCTTCGGAGTCTTTTAAAGAAACGGTCACGACATTGTTTCCGGAACCAATGATATTTGCCTTGATCTGCTCATTGGTTCCCTTGATCGTCGATACGATCGTGATGATCGAGGCGATGCCAATGATGATTCCGAGCATCGTAAGGAGAGATCTTAAGCGGTGATTTTTAATGCTCTGTAACGAAAGAGTGATATTTTCACGCATTAATAAGTCCTCCTTTCCTAGTAGTTATAAAGCTCGGAAACAGAAGCTTCTGTTGTCTGGCTTCCGCTTCTTACATTCTTTCCATATGGGAACGCGATCAAATCGGTATCATTTAAACCTTCCTTGATCTGCGTATAGCTTCCGTACATGTTCTTTCCGGTGACCACGGTCCGCTTTTCAAGTTTTCCGTCTTCTCCTGCAGCATAAACAAAGGTCTCGCCCTTTTCTTGACGGACAAACATTGTCTCAATATAAAACGTGGTGGTATCTGAGGAGGCGTTGCGGGTCACGCTGACAAGGTCTCCCTCTTTTAAGTTCGCATCCTCTGGGATCGAGACAGTTGCAGGGTAGTAGGAAACGTTCACATTTCCGCCTCCGCCCATGGAAGAATTCTGGGAAGGAACATCGGAAATCTTTGAGATCGTACCTTCCACACTCGTGCCGTCTGTGTAGGACATGATGGAAACCGTATCATCTACATGGATCTTCTCCAGATCAAGTTCTGAGATCTGGACATCCACAAAGTAGCCGCCGCCATCGGAAATCTCAACGACAGCTTCGCCGTTCTTATATGCAGCTTCCGGATCCCTCGTTTCCTTTACCGTACCGGAACGGGTCGCACGGACGACATTGTCGGTAGCTTCTTTGGTCTTCTTTTCATATTCCAGAGAAGAAATCTGAATCTGCCTGGATAAGTCACGGATCTTTGTTTCTGTTTCCACGCGCATTGCAGTGATCTCCGCTGCAGAATAATCAGAACCCCTATGCTCATAGTATGGCTCTTCCGGCTTATCGTATTTTTCAATGTCTGCCGGAATCTCTGCACTAAACGGTTTAAAAGAGAAACCTTCTTCTTCACTTGAACTGATGATCAGCCCAAAAGATTCTGTGATGGCGCCGTTTGTTGCATCATGTTCGCGCTCTAATAAAACGACATAAAGGCTTGATGCGCCTTCCGGCATATATTCTTCAAAGAAAGAAGGCTTTAAAAGACTTGTAGAGTTTACGATAAAGTACATCGGGTCGGCTTCTGTGCCCGTACCCTTAATCAAATATGGTGTTGTTACAGGCTCATAGTGGATCCAGGAATTATCCGGCTCGATCAAAACTTCAGAGGATGGCACAAGAGCACTGATTTTGCCAAGCTCCGCTTTTGCCTCATTCAGCTCAAGTTCTAATTTTTTTACAGCTAAAGAAGCACGCTCAAGTTCGATCTCTGTGAGTGTTGTATCGTAAGAGAGAAGAGCATCGCCGACTTCGACATGCTGTCCCTTCTGCACATATATTTCATTGACCTTCTGGGTGTCGGAAACAAAGACTTTCTGGATTCCCTCGCTGCGGACACTTCCTTCCATAGCTCCGGAATCTTCAAACATATCCACCATGAGAAGATCTGACACGGGATAGACATTAACTGTTTTTCGGCTAAACGGTTTGAAGATCAATATCAAAGCGATGGCAATGACTAAAACCGCTGCAATAATAATGATCAGAAGGCGCTTTTTATTCTTCATAAAGCTCACCTCCTGTAAGATAGCCGTCAAAGATCTCTGCACGCTCTTCCGCCTGGGCGGCGATATTGCTGTCATGAGTGATCATGATAATCGTCGAACCATTTTCATGGAGCTGTTTAAATAAATCCATGACCTGCATACCGGCAGTGGAATCTAAAGCGCCGGTTGGCTCATCCGCAAGGAGCAGAGAAGGATTCGTAACGATCGCTCTTGCGATTGCAACTCTCTGGCACTGACCGCCGGATAAGCGTTCTGGAGTGAAGTCGATACGATCAGCAAGGCCTACCGTTTCAAGTGCTGCTTTTGCACGCTCAAGGCGTTCCGCTTTTTTCACATTTCCATAAAGCAGCGGAAGCGCAACGTTTTCCAGAGCAGACATTTTTGGAAGCAGGTTAAAAGACTGAAAGACAAAACCGATCTCCTGATTCCTGATATCTGCAAGTTCATCATCAGAGCAGGCAATGATATCTCTTCCGCCTAGATAGTATTCGCCGCTTGTTGGCACATCAAGACAGCCAATGATATTCATCAGCGTAGTTTTACCAGAACCTGATGGTCCCATGATGGCCAGGTATGAACCTTCTTCAACTTGCAGGCTGATATTTTTTAAGATCGGGATCGTTCCGTCTCCAAGCGGAAAGTCCTTACAGATATCATACATTTCAAGGATCATTGTGCGCTCTCCACAAATACATGCTGTCCAAGCATCAGCCCGTCGGAATTGCTAAGCTCAATATAGGCAGGATATTTTGAGGAGGAAGAAACGTCAGAATCTCCCATATCGGAAGCCGACTGGATCGGATTCTCAAAATCAATGGAAGAGACGGTTCCCTGCCAGGTATCATCCGATACTCTTGAACGTACGGTCACCGGAGCGCCAAGAGAAAGGTCACCGGCGTTTTCCTCGTTGATATATGCTTTGACCCTGAAGGCATTTGTCTGCATGATAACGATAAAGGGGAGAGGAGAGCCGTTTGCATCGGTTCCTCCATCTGTATTGACCGACTGCACTTTGCCTGCTGTCGGCGCCTTGACTTCAAGATTGTTTAAAGCGTTTGCGAGTTTTTCGACTTCCTTCTGCTTTAAGCTGATGTTATAGCTTGTTTCACGGATCGAGGTCTCGAGTTCCTGGATCTGAATCGTATAGGACAGCTGCTCGCCTTCACCGGCATTTGCTTTTTCTGCTTCTAAAGAAGTCTTTTGTTCGGAGTAGGACTGCAGCGAAATGTTGAGCTGCTCAAGTTCGATCGCAGCTTTATCATAATCGAGCTGTGCCTGGGCGCTGTCATAAGTAAATAAAACCTGGCCTTGCGTGACGGTATCGCCGGCTGCGACAGAAACGGAAGCTAAGGTCTTATTTTCGTCTTTTTCTACGCGGGTTTCACCGCTTGCTACGATAACACCGGCAAAACGGTTAACAGAACCTATTTCAAGCTGCTCGGAAGAATATTCATCTTCATTCGGAAAATTGGAAGAAGAGCCGCTTCCGCATGCGGAAAGGGCCAGGAGACATAAAAGAGATATTGTAATTACAAGTAGTTTTTTCATGTACAAGTTATCTCCTATGGTGACACTGGGACGGTTCTTTTGTCACCTATTTGGCAAAAATTATTGCAAACATAAATGAATTATTTGTGAAGAAAATTCAAGAATGCTATAATAAACAATTATTATAATTACTTGCCTATTTTACTCTTCTAAGAAGAAGGATACAATCAATGAAAATTGGGAAACAAAACCTGAAAATCCTGACACTTATACTTGCTTTTGTTATGGCAGTTTTGCTCTTGGCGACCCCATATTCGATCTCTGCAGAAGATTCTGTGGAGAAACATCTTCCGATTTCCGTAAAGAAATATCAGAAGGAAATCCAAATTGAGCTTCTGTTCTGGC
>CAMODY010000038.1 GCA_946611595.1 uncultured Clostridia bacterium
GTGATCGCTACTTTGTAGTCACCGATCTTAATGGAGTCTTTTAATGCTTTTACTTTATCTGCATCAACAAATGTTCTGTATGTAGAATCATATTTCAGAAGGTGTGCGATCTCTTCTGTCGGATGGGAGCAGTTGATTGCTACTACTTCAACATCCGGATCATTGTACAGTCTTCTGAAAGTCAGTCTTCCGATTCTTCCAAAACCATTAATTGCGATTCTCTTCTTTGCCATTTTGTAACCTCCTCAAAATTGGTCATAAATAATATTCGGAACATATTTCCGATTCAAGTTTGATTATAGCACTATTTAACTGAAAAACAATCGACAGATCGTTATTTTTTGTGCAAACTTGCGTGCAATTAGGGAAAAAAGAGAGATTGGATAACCAATCTCTCTTTGATGTGAAGCATTGCTTCTTTTCATCTTTTTGTTCTACTCTTATTTGCTGTAATCGTAGAAGCCTTTTCCTGTCTTAACACCTAACAGGCCGCCACGTACCATTTTACGTAACAGGATATGTGCACGATATTTGGAATCGCCAGTCTCTTTGTAAAGAACGTCCATGATAGCAAGGCAAACATCAAGTCCGACCATATCACCTAAAGCAAGAGGTCCAATCGGGTGGTTGCAGCCCAGTTTCATAGCGTTATCAATACCTTCTACAGAAGCGATGCCCTCAGCATAGATGCAGATAGCTTCGTTGATCATCGGGATAAGGATTCTATTAACAACGAATCCAGGTCCTTCGTTAACCTGTACCGGAGTTTTTCCGATCTGCTCAGCGATGGAAACGATCTTGTCAACGATCTCCTGAGGAGTTGTTGCGCCTGCGATAACCTCAACCAGTTTCATAACTGGAGCCGGGTTGAAGAAATGCATACCGATCATCGGTCTGTCAAGTCCTGAGCCGATCTCTGTGATGGAAAGAGAAGATGTATTTGTTGCAAAGATGCAGTCTGCCGGAACAATATCCTGAAGCTCTTTAAATGTCTGTTTTTTGATCTCCATGTTCTCGATAGCAGCTTCTACAACAAGGTCACAGTCTGTACAGATATCTTTCGTACCTGTCGTGATTTTTGCAAGGATGGCATCAGCATCAGCCTGCTCCATTTTTCCTTTTGCAATACGTTTCTCAAAGCCTTTCGCGATTTTTTCTTTACCGCGTGCTGCAAACTCGTCGTTAATATCGGTAAGTTTTACCTCAAAACCTTCTGTCTGAGCAAATGCCTGAGCAATACCGGAACCCATTGTACCTGCACCAATAATACCAACAATCATGATTAATACCTCCTAATATATAATACCTAATAGTTTTATTTACCCGTTTTATTTGTTTTTAAAGCCTTCTACTTTTCTCTTCTCAAGGAATGCTTTCATACCTTCGATCTGATCTTCTGTCTGGAAGCAGCTTCCGAAGAGTTTCTCTTCGATAACGATTGCCTGATCCATATCGACCTGAAGTCCGTCATTGATTGCTTTCTTGCAAGCGCGAACAGCGATCGGAGCATTGCGTGCGATCTTAGCAGCCATCTTCTCAGCTGCAGGCATCAGTTCTTCAATCGGATATACTGCATTTACAAGACCAATAGCAAGAGCTTCCGGAGCTTTAATATTTGACGCTGTGTAAATAAGTTCTTTTGCTTTGCCTGGATTGATGATACGAGCAAGACGCTGTGTTCCGCCGAATCCCGGAGTGATTCCAAGACCAACCTCAGGCTGACCAAACATTGCGTTCTCAGAGCAGATACGAATATCACAGCTCATAGCAATTTCATTTCCACCGCCAAGAGCAAAGCCATTAACTGCAGCGATAACCGGTACCGGGAAGGTCTCGATCTTTCTGAAAACATCGTTGCCGCGTTTTCCGAATGCTTCACCTTCAGCTACAGTCAAAGTACTCATCTCGCCGATATCAGCGCCGGCAACAAAAGATTTTTCACCAGCTCCTGTAAGAATAACAGCGCGAACAACATTTGTATCGATCTGATCGAACACACTGTCAAGTTCTGCAAGCACATCGGAATTTAATGCATTTAACGCTTCCGGTCTGTTGATCGTAACGATTGCATATCCTTCTTTCTGCTCATACAATACAAATCCCATAATTTTCTACCTCCTGTTTCTTTTGACACATTTCCAATAATACTTGCAAGTAAAAATGTGCCCAAATCTTACAAAGACATTATACCACTGCAAACGACTTTGTGAACATATAAAATAACTTAATTTTGGTACTATATTTGGATTATTATTAAGCGCGCTGTGCCATCTCACACCCGCAAAATTCCTGACGATAAAGATCGTATTGTTTGGAAAGTTCGATGGAACGGAGATAGCCGTTCTTTTTCTTGAAATCAGATTCGAGCCAGAGTGGCTGTGAAATTGAATCGTCTGAAGAAATGGTCTTTAAATAATCCTCTGCCGCATGACCGACTTTGTTTAAGACCATAGCATTTTTATGTGGGCTTACGGTAAGCGTTGTCCCAAAATAATCAAAACCCTGCTCCATTGCTATTTTTGCTGTCTGCTTTAAACGAAGTTCAAAACATTTTACGCAGCGAGCTCCGCCTTCCGGCTCTGCTTCATATCCTTTTGCTGCATCCAAAAACTCCTGATGATCATAGGGAAGCGTAAAAAGACCGACCTCTTTTCCATACGCTTCTTCGATCAGTTTTTTCTGGACCGACAGGCGCAGATCATACTCTGCTTCCGGATAGATATTCGGATTATAATAAAAGACCGTGATCTTAAAAAACTCTTTCAGATACTCAAGACAATAAGAGCTGCATGGGCCACAGCAGCTGTGTAAAAGTAAGGAAGGAGTCTTACCCGACTCCTTGATTCCCTCTAATATTTCATCTAATCTTTTTTGAAAATTTATTTTCTGTTCCATTTTTCCACTTGCCGGCTTTCTTCAGCTCCTGATACTTTTGATAAGCAGCCTCAAGGATTGCTCTTTCATTGTCGTATTTCAGAAGAAAGATCGCTTCATGATACTTGTAGTATCCGGAATCGGAGAAGAACTCCTCTTTTTGAGGTTTGCTGTAATAACTGTCTCCGGCCATTAAATACCAGTGCACCGTTTTACAGACCTTATCGTCCGGGATATTGAATTCATATTCACTGGCACCAATATAACTCATGATCGTGCCATTTGCACCGGACTCTTCTTTCACTTCTCTTAAGGCGGTTTCTTTAAATTCCTCGCCTTCTTCCACAGTGCCTTTTGGGAGCACCCACCCTATAAACCGGTCATGATAATTTTTAAAGAGTAATAAAATTTTGCCGCGATATATGACCACACCACCACAGCTCACTGCTTCTTTCATATACAGTCCTTCCTGTGTGTTTTTATTTATTTAAAATGACCACTTTCAGGTCATTTCACATGCACATGTGTGAATAAATGCTCCTGGCAGTATTCATGATTTCCTGCACATTTCGAGCAATACCGGAAGGTAAGATCCGGATTTGTAAGATTGGTTCTTCCACAGATCGAGCAGCGATGTACGATCACTCCGCCTGCAACATATGGCCCTCCTGCATTAGAAGAGCCCGAAGCTGTTCCTCTTCCCTGCTGGTATTGATTCATACGCTCGTTCATCCATGAACGATTTTGTTCCATACCCTGCTGCATCTTTTTCCTGAAATCTGCTCTTCTATGAATCTCATTTGGAGTCAGCCTTCTAAGCTTCCTTGTTGCAAGGAAGAAGATCAGGAAGTTAAGCAGCGAGATCACGATGGAGAAGATTTCCGTAATGATGATGATCTTGGCAGCGCCCGCCTCAATACCAAATTGGGCAATGATCGTCTGTACCTGTGCATTTGGAAGTGCGAACAGGGAGATGATGCCGCTAACGATCTGAACTCCCAGATAAATGACATCAAAGATTGCCAGCCACTTCATACGGATCGGAAGTATGCCGAAGAAGTAGATCCTGGTATTTGGATACAAAACAGCAAATGCAAGGAAGGACGCCAGGTTAATATAATAGGTGCTGACATCCATGGAAACACCTGTGATCCAATATACGATCATAGCTCCTAAGGTCATGAAAAACCAACCGGAGAAGATATAGACGTTATACTTGAAAGAACCTAAAGTCTGCTCCAGACCTTTTCCAATGTAAAAATAGAGCAAAAACATAAAAATGATAAAGATGCTTAAGCCCTGCGGAATCGTACAGATCCAGGTAAATAAACGCCATACCTGTCCTTTCATGACCATTGCCGGATCTAAAACAATATAGTCATAGATTCCGAATCTGGCATTCGTAAAATACAGGATATAGCCGATCAGATATCCGCCTAAAAGATAATAAATTAAATTTTTAATGGCATATTTGCCAATTTTTCGCTCAATTTTATCTAACATGTGGCAGATTATAGCATACTCCAAGATCTCCTGCCATCCTTTCTTTTTACCTCCACAAAACTTTCACACTTTATAGGTTCCTTTTTTTTTACTTCTAATATATAATTCAGATTTATGGACACTCTATTTAGACTTGGCGTGGACATCGGATCCACGACCGTAAAAATTGCAATTTTAGATTCTGAAGATAATGTTTGCTTCTCTGATTACCGCAGACACTATGCAAACATCCAGGAAACGCTTGCAGCTCTGATCAGTGATGCTGCAAAAACACTTGGCAATGTAAACTTATCTCCTGTGATCACTGGTTCCGGCGGTCTTCAGCTTTCCAAACATTTAGATGTTCCGTTTGTACAGGAAGTCGTTGCAGTATCAACGGCTCTTCAATCTTATGCTCCCCATACCGATGTTGCGATCGAACTCGGCGGCGAAGATGCAAAGATTATCTACTTCACAAACGGCATTGAACAACGTATGAACGGTATCTGCGCAGGCGGAACCGGTTCTTTTATCGACCAGATGGCAGATCTTCTCCAGACCGATTCGATGGGTCTGAATGAATATGCCAAAAACTATAAAACGATCTATCCGATCGCTGCTCGTTGCGGAGTATTTGCTAAAACAGATATCCAGCCGCTGATCAACGAAGGTGCAACCCACGAAGATCTGGCAGCTTCCATTTTTCAGGCAGTTGTTAACCAGACAATTTCAGGTCTTGCCTGCGGCAAACCGATCCGCGGTAATGTTGCCTTTTTAGGCGGTCCGCTCCACTTCCTTTCAGAGCTCCGTCAGGCATTTATCCGTACATTAAAACTCGAGGGAGAAGCTATTATCCATCCGGATAACTCCCACCTCTTTGCAGCCATCGGTTCTGCTATGAACGCTGATGAGAATTACTCCATTTCAGCAGAAGAACTTTTCAACCAGCTTGATCATGGCATCAAGATGGCAAATGAGATCCACCGAATGGATCCTCTTTTTTCGTCCTACGATGAATATGACGCGTTTGCAAAACGCCATGCAAAGGCTACTGTTAAAAAAGGCGATATCAGCAAATATCACGGAACCTGCTTTATGGGTATTGATGCAGGCTCTACTACAACAAAGATCGCTGTTATTGACACCGAAGGCACCCTGCTCTGGTCCTTCTACAGTAATAACAACGGAAGCCCGATTGAAACAACGAAACGTGCAATTGCTGAACTGAAAGAGCTGATGCCAGAGGACAGCAAGATCGTCTATTCTTGCTCGACCGGATATGGCGAAGCTCTTCTTAAGAGTGCGCTGATGATGGAAGAAGGCGAAGTGGAAACTGTTGCACATTACTATGCTGCACGCTTCTTTGACCCTTCCGTTGACTGCATTTTAGATATCGGCGGACAGGACATGAAATACATTCGCATCAAGAATGGTGCAATCGATAATGTGCTTTTAAATGAAGCCTGCTCTTCCGGCTGCGGCTCCTTTATCGAAAACTTTGCAGCATCCATGAACTACTCTGTTCAGGACTTTGCAAAAGCTGCATTATTTGCTAAAAGCCCTACAGACCTCGGCACCCGCTGCACGGTCTTCATGAACTCAAACGTAAAACAGGCACAGAAAGAAGGCGCTGAAGTATCCGATATCTCAGCAGGACTTAGCTATTCTGTTATTAAGAATGCGCTTTATAAAGTTATTAAGATCGTTGATCCGAAAGAATTCGGTGAGAAGATCGTTGTCCAGGGTGGAACATTCTATAATGACTCTATCCTGCGAGCCTTTGAATTTATCACCGGACGGGAAGTTGTCCGCCCTGACATTGCAGGAATCATGGGAGCCTTTGGTGCTGCCCTGATTGCAAGAGAACGCTATGCAAATGAGGCAAAAGAAAGCGGTAAGACTCCACAGACGACGCTTCTTAGTTTTGACGAGATCATTAATCTTGAGTTTAAAACAACTCTGGCGCGCTGCCAGGGATGCACAAACCATTGTCTCCTTACGATCAACAATTTCTCAGGCGGACGTAAGTTTATTTCCGGTAACCGCTGCGAGAAAGGAATCGGTAAGGAAAAGAAAGATGATTCCGTACCAAACCTGTTCAAATATAAAAATGACCGTATCTTTAACTTCCAGCCTTTAGCGGAAGAAGATGCGCCGCGCGGCACAGTTGGTATTCCGCGTGTCCTTAATATGTACGAGAACTTCCCGTTCTGGGCAACCTTCTTTAAGCGCCTCGGATACAGGGTCGTACTCTCCCCGCCTTCCAACAGGAAGATTTATGAACTCGGAATTGAGTCCATCCCGAGTGAATCCGAGTGCTATCCGGCAAAGCTTGCACATGGTCATATCCAATGGCTGATCGAAAAGGGAATCAAATATATCTTCTACCCGTCGATCGCTTATGAAAGAAATGAAACACCTGATGCCGGAAACCACTTTAACTGCCCGATTGTAACCAGTTATCCGGAAAACATTAAGAACAATGTTGAAGATCTGGAAAAATACAACATCCATTTCGAGCATCCATTCCTCGCAATGACTGATTACCGTATCTTCACGGAAGGTCTGGTTCGTGTTTTTGCAACGGAAGAATATGGTTTTTCCGCGCCTGAAGTCATCTCTGCTTCTAAAGCAGGATGGGACGTTTTAATGAATGTCAAAAAAGAGATCGAACAAAAAGGCGAAGAAGTTCTTAAGTGGATGGAAGAGACCGGAAATCAGGGCATCGTTTTGGCAGGCCGCCCATATCACATTGATCCTGAGATCAACCACGGTATTCCTGAGCTTATCACCTCCTATGGAATTGCCGTCCTGACAGAAGATTCCGTCTCTCATTTAGGTCGTGTGGAACGTCCTTTAATCGTATTAGACCAGTGGATGTATCATTCCCGTCTTTATAAAGCTGCAAACTATGTAAAGACCAGAGACGATCTGAACCTGATCCAGCTCAACTCCTTTGGCTGCGGTCTGGATGCTGTTACAACCGACCAGGTAAACGATATCTTATCCGGATCCGGAAAGATCTATACGGTATTAAAGA
The DNA here is from genome assembly GCA_946611595.1 of uncultured Clostridia bacterium. Taxonomy (GTDB): domain Bacteria; phylum Bacillota; class Clostridia; order Lachnospirales; family Lachnospiraceae; genus RGIG5612. Next base: position 7,397 of record CAMODY010000038.1, read on the forward strand.
TCGATGAGGTCAACAATTTAGGCGCTGCAAGAATCCGTATCCGCTCTCTGCTCTCTGCATTAAAAGAAAAGAAAGCACAGGGTAATAAGAGAACGATCACATCCGCTGCTTACGACCGCATCGAATTTACTGAAGAAATGCGTTCAAAATACACGATCTTAGCTCCGCAGATGTCTCCGATCCACTTTGAGATCTTACAGGCAGTTTTTGAAGCCAGCGGATATAATTTCGTTATCCTTGACAATGACAATAAGAATGCGATCGATGCAGGCCTTAAATATGTTAATAATGATGCCTGCTACCCTTCCATTATCGTTGTCGGGCAGATGATGGACGCTTTAAACAGCGGCAAATATGATCTTGATAAGACAGCTCTTTTGATCACGCAGACAGGTGGCGGTTGCCGTGCTTCTAACTACATTGGTTTTATCCGAAGAGCGCTTACTAAAGCCGGTATGGGACAGATTCCGGTTATTTCCCTAAGCTTAGGCCTTGAGAAAAACTCCGGATTTAAGATCTCTCTGAATATGTTAAGAAAAGCTTTGTATGGAGTCGTAATCGGTGACGTCTTCATGCGCGTGCTTTATGCGACAAGACCATATGAAGATATCCCTGGCTCTGCAGATGAACTGCACCGCAAATGGGCAGATAAAGTAAAATATGAGATTGCTAATACAAGCTTTACCAGAAAGCGCGTAATCAAACTGATCAAACAGATTGTCACGGAGTTTGATAACCTGCCTCGTAAAAGCGTTATGAAACCGCGCGTTGGTATCGTCGGTGAGATTCTGGTTAAATTTATGCCGATGGCAAATAAAGATGTTGTAAAGCTTTTAGAGCGTGAAGGTGCTGAGGCTGTTATGCCTGATCTGCTCGACTTCGTTTTATATTGCCTGCAGAATAACTACTTCAAGGTTGATAACTACAGTGCAAATAAAATGAATTCCGTCCTTGCGACTGTCGGCATTAACTTTATTGAGCATCTCAGAAAACCTGCAACCAAAGAGCTGGCTAAAAGTAAACACTTTGTCCCTGCATCCGAGATCGGTCACATTGCCGATATGGCTAAAGAGTATGTTTCTCTTGGCAACCAGTGCGGTGAAGGTTGGTTCCTGACAGGTGAGATGATGGAACTGATCAGCGGCGGTGTTCCGAACATCGTGTGTGTTCAGCCGTTTGGATGCCTGCCAAACCACGTTGTAGGAAAGGGCGTCATAAAAACGATCAGGAACTCTCATCCGGAAGCAAATATCGTGGCAATCGACTACGATCCTGGTGCTTCCGAGGTTAACCAGTTAAACCGTATCAAGTTAATGCTCTCTACAGCAAAAAAGAATCTTGAAAATCAAGGCAAAAGATCATAAGAATCTATAAAAAAGAAGGCTTCTCATAAGCCTTCTTTTTTGTTTATTGTTTACTTTCAATCATTTTCGATCTGCCAGTCGATCGGATCGATCCCATGCATGATCAAAAAGGAGTTACATTTTGAAAAGTGTTTGCATCCGAAGAATCCACGATATGCGGAAAGCGGTGACGGATGCGGAGCCTCAAGGATCAAATGTTTTGGATTATTGAGCATAGCCTTCTTTGCTCTTGCAGGACTTCCCCAGAGCATGAAGACGATCGGTCTGTCCTGCTCATTTAAAACCCGGATCGCTGCATCTGTAAATTCCTCCCAGCCAATCCCCTTGTGTGAATTAGCCTGGTGCGCCCTTACCGTGAGGACAGTGTTTAAAAGCAAAACACCCTGCCTAGCCCATTTTTCAAGATAGCCGTTGTTTGGAATATAACAGCCAAGATCATCCTGCAGTTCTTTATAAATATTGACCAGTGAAGGCGGGATATCGATCCCTTTCTTTACGGAAAAACAAAGCCCATGCGCCTGGCCATCATTGTGATAAGGATCCTGCCCCAGGATTACAACTTTAACATCCTTAAGCGGCGTGAAATGGAAGGCATTAAAAAGATCATCGCTTGCGGGAAAGATCTGCTGCGTCTTATATTCTTCATTGACCTTCAGATAAAGCTGCTTATAATACTCTTTCTTAAATTCCGGTTTTAAGGCCTCTAGCCAGTCATTATTGATCGGAGGCATCGTGCGGCTCCTCTTCTTTTACTTTCCAAACAGTCTCTTTGTGCTCTGCTTTTTTCTCTTTCCGCCTAGAGCTTTTCTCTGTCTTATTTTTTTCTGTCTTGCTCTTTTTCGGTTTTCTCTTCTCAGGCTTTTCACTTGCCTTTTCGATTGATTGTTTATCAATGATCTTCGTTGTACTTGAGATGATCTTAGAAGCTGTGCTTGCAGTCTTCTGCCAGATTGGAAGTTCAGTCAGTTTTCTTCTTGGTGCCGTTTCGACAGAAGGTTTATGCTCTTCACTTTCTTCTATCTGTCCCTGCGCAGACTCCAGGTCGATCCAGAAGGCAACACCATCCGGAAGATTCTGTACGCCACAGGCCTTATTCAAAGAATCTGCAACTGCTTTAACAATAGAAAGGCCGAGCCCGCTTCCGCCATACTCTCTGGTTCTTGCTTTATCTACCTTATAGAACTTGGCCCAGATGTTGTCGATCTCATCTTCCGGGATATTGTCACCGGAATTAAAGACGGTAACCCTGATATTTTCTTCGACCTTTTCCACGTTGATACGGATGATCTTGTCATCATTCATGTGGTTTAAGGCATTATTGAAATAGTTAACTAAAACCTCTTCAAACAGGAATTCATCCGACCAGACATACGCAGTCCTTGAATTATCAAAGAAGATGTTCGCACCCTTTTCTTCAATGATCACCGACATCGTATTTAAAAAGCCGTTAATAACATCTACTACATTGAAGCGCTCTAAGGATACTGCACTCTTTCCTTCTTCAAGCTGATTAAGGGTAGAAAGACGTTTGATGATCACGTTCATTTTCTCTGCTTCATCTATAATAACATCGCAGTAGAAATCGCGGTCTTCCTTGCTGGATGAAATCCCCTCTTTCAGGCCTTCTGCATAACCCGAGATCAAAGCAATCGGAGTCTTAAGTTCATGAGAGACATCCGACATATATTTCTTACGTGCTTCTTCAAGCTCTGTTTTTCGCTTAAGCTCATTCTCCAAATTCAAGTTGGAAGATTTAAGCTCAGCAATATTCTTCTCCAATTTTTCACTGATCTCGCGGATATTTTCACCTAATACGCCAATCTCATCCTGGCGCAAATGTTTATACTCATAATTCTTTGCAAACTCCGCGCTGTCAAAATCTCCTTCATTGACCTTTTGGGAAAGTGCAGCAAGGCGGGAGATTGGTTTGGAATAATAGCCGATAATAAAATAGATCACAACAGCACTGATCACAAGGATAGCAGCACAGACAATGGCGAAGAAGCCAAGCGATACACGGATATTGTTTTGAATATTGGTAAGGGAAGATCTTGCAATAAATGAATTTCCATCATCTAAAAATCCCCACATCTCAATGTAGGAGAAATGCTCGTTATCATCATGTGTTACGATTTGGATCGTATAATTAGTATTCTCATCAACTACTCGATTGCCTCGGCTATCCCCCAGTCCCTCATTATCTCCAAAGGTGATATCATCGAGTCGCTGGGACATTGTCTCAGAATGGCCAAAGGAATAGATCTGATCACCTGCTGTATTTTTTACCAGCAGTGTGATACCTTCCTCTTCACAAAGAACAAAGACCTCGCCCTCGATTTCTTCTTTTGTTTCCCCGGAATTCATCTTCTCATAGAGATCTTTCATAGAGCGCTGTTTTACGCTCACAAAAAAACGGGTCGAAAAAATGGCGCACAGGACAAATCCAATCACGAATGCCAGTGCGACCAAAATAAAGAGCAGATTTACAGTTTTCCAACGAAGCGAGGTTTTTTTCATTTGCTTTTATCCGGATTCCTATTCATCTACTTCAAATTTATAACCCATACCCCAGATCGTCTTGATATACTCTCCGCATTTTCCAAGTTTGGAGCGGATCTTCTTAACGTGGGTATCAATGGTTCTAGCATCGCCAAAGTAATCATAGTTCCATACGCTGTTTAAGATCTTTTCTCTAGATAACGCGATGCCTTTGTTTTCTGCAAAATAGCAAAGCAGCTCAAACTCTTTGAAACTGAGTTCTACTTCTTTTCCGGAAACTTTTACTACATGGGAAGTCTTATTGATCTCGAGTTCTCCGGCTTTAATGATATCTTCTTCATTCAGCTTATTCGCACGTCTTAAGATGGCATCAATCCTTGCAACTAAGATCTTCGGGCTGAAAGGTTTCGTAATATATTCATCGATACCAAGATCATAGCCTAAAAGTTCATCTGTCTCATCGCCTTTTGCCGTCAGCATAATGATTGGAACCTTGGAAATCTTTCGGATTTCCCTGCAGGTCTCCCAGCCATCCATCTTCGGCATCATGATGTCCAAGATCACGAGATCGATCTTGTTATTGTTATCGTACATGATGTCTAAGGCTTCCTCACCATTGCCGGCTTCTAAGACAGTATAGTCTTTTGCTACAAGGAAGTCTTTTACGATCTTTCTCATTCTTGCTTCGTCATCAACAACTAAAATTTTTAATTCGCTCATATTTTGCCTCTCTATCAGTCAAAAAATAATAGACAAACAGCCTGTCAGCTACTTGTCTTATTATACTCAATTTTGTGTCTTATGTGTTAATAAAATAGTGGATGCGGCAATTTGAAAATCAGAAGTTGATGATGCCAAGATGTTCAAGAAGGATCTTTATGCCGATCAGGATCAGGATGATGCCGCCGGCGATTTCTGCTTTTGCTTTAAGCTTGGCACCAAACTGGTTTCCGATCACAACACCAATAAAAGAAAGGATCAAGGTCGTAACACCAATGATTGCTATGGATTTCCAGATACTGACGCTTAAGAAAGCAAAGGAAATCCCTACTGCAAGTGCATCAATACTGGTTGCAATGGCAAGAATAAAGAGTTCTCCGATCTTAAGCTGAAAATCCTGCTCTTCCTTTTCCGGGTTTTTGATATCTTTTACCGCTTCTACAATCGCCTTGATTCCGATAAAAGAAAGAAGGACAAAGGCGATCCAGTGATCAACAGCTACGATATATTTTTCAAAGTTGACCGCAGCATAATAGCCGATCAAAGGCATGATAGCCTGAAAAGCACCGAAGAAGATAGCAATCAAAAGGCCTGCCTTATAATCGATCTTGCGCATGGAAAGACCTTTGCTGATTGCGACAGCAAACGCATCCATGGAAAGCCCTATTCCGATTAAAAGTATCTCTAAAAATCCCACAACGCCATGCATTATATATGATTTGACGGAATATCTCAATTCCATTATTATATTTAGCGTTATGGCATTTGATGGAAGCGTTGTCGCTTGTTTAAAAGAAGAACTGGACAGAAAGATCTTAGATGGTAGGATCCTGAAAGTTGCTCAGCCGGAAAAGGATGAGCT
>CAMODY010000039.1 GCA_946611595.1 uncultured Clostridia bacterium
AAAACGATATCCTGTTTTTTCAGGAATTGTGCGAATTTGGAAGGTGTTTTTGTTTCAGAAGATTTTGACATTTCTTTATCCTCTCAGAGAAATTAATAAACTCTTTTTTATATATCTGTCATATTGCCAATGGTTTTCTGTCGTTTTGTCATTATCATCGTGTCACTATGGTGTATATTTTATGTCGTTTTGTCGCCTTTGTCAAGCCATTATGTCAATTGTTTTTAATATTTTTGACGTTGTGACATAGTATTCTTGTCACTATGACAATATTTCTTTGTCAATTCGTCAAATGAGACAAAAGTTCGATTCTTTTAAGTGACAAAGGAACGGTTCTTTTGTCACGGTGACATGGGGACGGTTCTTTTGTCACAAAAAAAGCCCTCCTTCCTCAGGAGGGCTTGATAAACACGATATTCTGTTTTTTCTATCCTTGAACAGATGTGGAATCCAGAGCCGATTCCGCCTCAATTTCTTTATCTGTCCGGATGGCTTTCATCCACTTTCCGCTCTTTAAACGGAAAATGCACAAAATACATTTTAAGAGATGGTCGATCTTTAAAAAGAAATAGATCCAAAATGGCGGCCAGTGGAACACCAAACCAGCAAGTGCGCCCAACGGTACCGATGCCACCCATAGGAAGAGAACATCGCCGATCATAAGGAATCTCGTATCTCCTCCGGCACGAAGAACGCCTTTTGTTAATACAGAACCAATACACATGAAGATCGTTGTGATCCAGATAGCATCAAGAAGCTGGTTTGCGATATCTTTCGCTTCAGCCGAGACTTTATAGTAATCCACGACAGGCCCTCTAAGAGCAAAGATCAATCCTGCTGCGAAGAGACCAAATAAAAGCCCCATAAATGCAAATGTGTAAGCCTGTTTTCTTGCTTTCTCATACTCGCCCCTGCCCATAGTGTGACCGGTAATGATTCCGCTGGCATTACTGACGCCCATCGAGAATATGGTGCTGCATTGTGTTATGACTGAAGTGACGGAATTAGCTGTTACAAAAGTCGTTCCGATATTTCCCATGATGATCGCAATAAAGTTGTTTCCCAGTGCAAGCAGAACATCTCCGATAACGACCGGAATGCTAATCTTGAAATACTCTTTCACCAGGCCCTTGACCGGCATAAATAAATCTTTTATACGGTAGCGGATCGTTTTATCAATTACAATAAAGTATCCAAAGATAAATACCAATTCAAAAACACGCGCAATCAAAGTTCCAAGGGCTGCACCTTCAATTTCCATTCGCGGCATTCCGAAATGGCCGAAAATAAAGACCCAGTTAAAGAAAACATTAACGAAGAATGCAATAATGGACGAGATCAGTGGAATATGTACTCTGTTAACCGTACGAAGAACAATGGTGCACGGAACAGTTAAACAGGTCGTAAAGAAAGTTGGTATCATCCAACGAAGATATTTAACTCCATAGTCGATCACTTCCGGATCCGGCGTATATATTCTTAAGATCTGACTTGGAAAGAAAATTGACGCCAAAATAAACACAGCTGCAAACGCCAGAGAAAAGCGCAGCATAATCGTGATCGTTTTCTTCAAAGAAGACATCTCACGCATGCCAAAATAGCGCGAGGTCAGTACAGATGCGCCCATGCCGATACCGGTTGCACTGATAATAAAAAGCATAACAAACTGTCCCGCCTGTGCAGAGGCTGATAGTTGGGCATCTCCCATACTGCTCAGCATTATGGTGTCCATCAAGTTGACGCCTACCGTGATCAGACCCTGCAGCGAGACAGGTATCGCGATCTTGAACATCTGCTTATATAATTCTTTTGTCCCTAGATATTCTTTCAGTTTGCTCATAACTACGCTTCTTTGCTGTTCTATTAATGTCTGCAGTTATGTCTGTTATTATGATAGAAATATCTTAACACCTAAAAACACCCGCTTTGAAGAGCTTGTTCCTCATTTTCAATGCTAATTTTAAATGAGGTGATTCAGGGAACAGACCCCTATCACAAAAAAGAGGACCGGTTTCCCGATCCTCTTAGATTGCTTTTGTTCTTTATTATTAGAACTTGCCGACTCTGGTAAGTTTCTTCGGCAGCTTCGGCATCTTGCCTTCGACTACAACGATTGCTTCTTCGTCGCATGCGTCTACGCACTTGCCGCAGCTCTCACACATATCCTGATCGATCATGTGGATGAAGCCCTTCTTACCTTCGATTGCCATCTCATCGCACTCATCAATGCAGTCCATACATCCTGTACACTTATCCGGAAGGATAACGTAAGTTGCACCTTTCTGGAAGCATACATCTGCAGGACAAGTCTTTCTCTTGATATGAGCGTCAAACTCAGCAGCAAAGAGCGACAGTGCATCAATTAACGGCTGCGGCATTCCCTGTCCGTATGGGCAGTAAGCGCCAACCTTAATGAGTTCTCCAACGTCATGGATCAGAGAAGGATCGCCGGCTTTTGCTTTACCGGAAACCATTTCCTCAACAATTGTCTTGAACTGGAGGGATCCTTCACGGCACATTACGCATTTTCCGCAGGAAGCTGTCCATGCTGCATTCATGTGCTTGATCATGAAGTCAACGATACATGCACTGTTCGGAATTACGCAGACAGAGTTGAATAACTCATCTACGGTAACTTCCATATCAGCAGCCTCTGCCGGAAGAACCATCTTACCCTTAAGGCCGCCAAGAAGAACTGCTTTCGCATCAGAGATATCGATAGAGTCTCCAAGTTTGGAGCCAACCGGAACCTCTTTTACTTCGCCGTTAATTGTGATGTGTTTAACGGAGAAGTCATTCTTTCCGAGCCAGTAAGCATTTTCCGGAAGGATCACTGCGATTTCTCTGTCTTCATAAACAGCTGCGAAATCGTCCTGGATCATCGGTCTCGGAAGTTTTCCAAGGAACTGCTGCTGTACAGAATACGGATTGTCCGCGGTCGGAGTCTGGATTCCTGTTTTGAATTCCCAGCCGAATCCCGGATCTGTCATGCCTTCCGGAAGAAGGAGCATGCATTTATCCGCATTATTCATTTCCGCAAATTTTTCCACGCCGGCTTTCATTTCAGCAACGTGTTTTTCAAGGAAGTGCTTAGCGTTGTTAGAATAGCAATCATCTTTAACGCAACTTAAAACGATCATTTTATTCATTACTGTGCACCTCCTTCTGCAGCGTCGCCGGTATAGTCGTTCCAGAATTTCTGCGGAGCGATCTGAAGTCTCAGATCACACTGCAGGCATCTGCCGGATTCGCATTTTGCCTGATCGCAGGTGAAGCCTTCGGATACCGGAGCGAAGTCCAGTTTTCTTTCAGCTGCTGCTCTCTCAGCCATTTCATTTCTCGGAATGTCTGCGAAGCCTTCGATCTTACCGATGTACGGATCAGCATCACGCTCTGCAAGCTGTTCTGTGATCACGCCGTCGCCGCCTAAATATTTGTCCATGATTTCCGCAACGTCACGTCCGCCTGCGATCGCATCGATCAGGAAACGGGTTCCTGTGATAACGTCACCAGCTGTGAATACGCCGTCGATGGAAGTCTTGTATCCGCTCTTCTCTGTTGCCGGATCGATCGGATAACCAAACTTGTTGATTGCCAGACCAAAGTCTTCGGTAAGACCGGTAACCTGTCCTGCAGCAAATACGATAGAATCGCAAGGGATCGTGTATGTGCTGTCCGGAACCGGATCTTCTACCAGTGCTCTGGTATCCGGATCAAAGTAGAAGCTGTTGATCTTATGAACCTGAAGACCTGTAACTTTTCCATTCTCGCCGATGATAGCTTCGTTAGAATGAGAATCGAACAGGTTTGCGCCTTCCTCTAAAGCAAGGTCGCGCTCTTCCGGAGAAGCCTGGGATGCATCTTTTTCAAGGCAGACAACATTAACTGTCTTTCCAAGACGGATGCAGGTTCCTGCAACGTCAAATGCAACGTTACCACCACCGATGATGTTGACAGTATCGCCAAGGTCGATCGGTGTGTTCAGACGGGATGCCTGAAGGATATCCAGAGCGGAATATACCTGCGGCAGGTCTGAACCCGGAAGGTACATCAGTTTCTTTCCAACGCTTGTTCCGATTGCAACTAAAACTGCATCATAATCTTTCTTAAGATCAGCTACGTTGTTTACCGGAGAGTTGCAGATAATCTTAACACCGGAATCTTCGATCACTTTGATCTCGTCCAGAACCGCCTGTGTCGGGATTCTGTATTCCGGCATACCACTTGTCATATGACCGCCCGGAATCTGTTTGGATTCAAATACCGTAACGTCATGACCTTTCTTATTGAGATAGTAAGCAGCTGTAAGACCGCATCCACCTGCACCGATAACGGCAACTTTCTTGCCTGTGCGAGGTGCAACTGCAAGGTATTTCTCCTTCCAGCTCTGTGTCTCGTCATGCTCTGCTGCATATCTCTTCATATTTCTGATTGAAACAGGGCTGAGCAAATCTTTATGTTTGCATCCGGTCTCGCAACGATTGTTGCAGACAAGACCTAATGCGTGAGGGAACGGAACCCTCTCACGGATGATTGCAATTGCCTTGTCACAGTCGCCCTCATTGATCGCACGGAGGTAAGCCGGGATATCAATATGAGCCGGGCATTCTGCCTGACAAGGAATTAAAGCCTGCTCACGCGGAAGATCCTCACGGAATACGCCAACCTTATCACGGATAGAACCGGTCGGACATACTTCTACGCAAGCACCGCAGAATCTGCAGTCAGCCTTTGCAAGGCTTTCACCGTCGATAACGACCTGCATTCTGCCGTCTACTTTTGCAAACTTCAGTGCTCCAACTCCACGAAGCTCGCCGCACGCACGTACGCAGCGTCCGCAAAGGATGCAGCGGTACATTTCATGAAGCATCAGCGGGTTCGTCTCATCTGCGGTTGCACGGATCTTGATCTCTCTGAGGTCGCGTCCCGTATCACCAACATACTGGGAGATGGAAGCTAACTGACATTTTCCGTATTTCGGGCATCCGGTACACTCACTCGGATGTGTTTTGAACATAAAGTCGCAAGCGAGCTTGCGGAGTTTTTCCGCAAGCTCACCTTTCGTATTAATGACCATGCCCTCTTTAACTTTGACGGAGCAAGCTGTTACTACTCCATCTACGCCTTCTTGTTCTACAACGCAAAGGCGGCAGCCGCCGTTCGGATTCAGGTTTTCATGATAGCAAAGGTGCGGAATATAGATTCCGTTCTCAAGAGCTGCCTCTAAGATATTCTTGCTATCATCTGCGATTACCTGACGGCCGTCGATTGTTAATTTAACCTGAGCCATTCTTTTTTACTCCTCACAGTATTCAGCAACACCCTGTCCTGCAAAACGTCCGGTGTTTACACAATATCCCATTGTGTTACCCGGCAGTAAGAACATGTAGCTGTCGCCGTAGATTGTACAAGTATCGGTTCCTGCTGCATAGAATCCAGGAATTACATTCCAATCATCATCAAGAACTTCGCAGTTCTCGTTGATCTTGATTCCGCCGAGTGTTCCGTATCCTGATGGACGGAAGAGGCCTGCATAGAAAGGTCCTTTCTTGATCGGCTTCATAAACTTCTGCGGTTTGTAGAACTGAGTATCCTGGCTCTCGCACATATCGTTGTATTCTTCAACTGTCTCAAGGAAGTTGTCAACATCAATACCGCACTTCTCAGCAAGTTCTTCAAGAGTATCAGCGATAACAACATCCGGGTTTGTCGGGTCGTTAACGATATCCTGGCATGCCTGCTCGAAGTCATCGATATCAGATACATGGTGTACGAAGTTAACAACGTCAAGGCCTTTCTTCTTGTAGGTCTTGATGATGGAGCTGTCGATGATGGAGAATCCGATTGCGCCCTTCTGGATCTGGATAGCATTTCCTGTGAAGGTCGTGTTCTGCATCTGCTCTTCGTTGATGAAACGTTTACCCTGAACATTAACCATCAGGTTCGGCTGCATGAATACAACCGGTACGGACTGTACGCCCATGTCAGAGCTTGGCAGGATGTAGATCTTCTCTACTGTCATCTCTGTTGTAGCTGCACCTGCTGCGATAGCCATCTTGATTCCTTCGCCCTTAAGGCCCGGGATAACGATGTTGAAAAGGTCTTTTCCAAAGGTGTAGCCCATACGCTCTTTCATGTATTCCGGTGAATCGCCTGCACCACCTGTTGCAACAACAACAGCCTTGCAGTCTACGTGGATCTCTTCGCCGTCTTTGTCAACAGCGTTAACGCCGCAGATCTTGCCTTCAGCGTCTCTTAAGATCTCTTTTGCCGGAGTCTCATAGAAGAACTCTGCTCCGTTTTCCTGTGCTCTGTCGAGCATAGCTTTGTTCATGATAGCACCGCCGTTACGGCCGATTCCGCCGTTAACTGCTACGATGTGCCATGTAGCTTCGGACTTCGGGAAATATTTGTATGCGCCTGCGAATTCTACGCCAAGGTCCTCTAACCACTGAATCGTTCCTGCAGAAGCTTCGAAATATTTCTTAACCATGTTGGCATCTACTCTCCAGTGAGTATACTCCATGAACATTTTGAATGCGCGCTCTACATCGATGTCGACCATCTGATCCTGCTGGTGACGGGTTCCGATTCCTAAAGGTCCCATACCCATGTTAGCAGCACCACCGGAAACGTTCTGTTTCTCGAATGCGATAACTTTTAAACCAGCCTCAGAAGCTTCTACAGAAGCAGCAAGACCTGCAGGGCCTGTTCCGATGATAACAACATCAGCCTGTAAGTTTTTCATAAAATTACCTCCGTGTAATTGTTTATTTACCCCAGGCCGGGAGCACCCTCTCCCGGCCCAAAATTTTTCCTTTTTGTCATTTCTATGACACTGTGTCATCTACTTTGTAGAGACATTATGCGACGGAATTATCTATAGTCATATCCGTCATCAGTGAATTCCATACCGAGTTTTGCGAACTGCTCAGAGATCTTTGTCGGGATGTACGGTACCTGAATCCAGGAATCATACTGTCCACCAGTATGGATAACGTGTTTACCTTTGTTGTCAACGTCCCAGCTAAGCGGCTCGAACCATCCCTCACGGATGTAGTTACCAGCGATCTGGATACGAAGCTTCTGTCCTTTGTGCCAGATACGGCTGGACGGAACGATTGCGATATCAACCGGAACAACTTCGCCTTCTTTCAGCTTAACTTCACGAAGCTGTGCCTGTACCGGCCAATATTTCTTTGTCTTCTTCTCATCAAGCTCACGACGGGAAACTCTCATCTTGCCCCATGCACCCGGATGCGGCTCATTCAGTGTTAACCACGGAATCCAGTTGCCCTTGCTGTCAGCTTTCTGAATGTTGACGAACATATCCATGTCATCATAGCCTTCGCATGATACCCACAGACGCAGCCACATATAACCTGTAAGCTCTGTGTCCTCATTGAAGGTCATATCAAACTCAACTCTGTCGATGTAACCGTCTTCTCTTGTTGCGCCTTCATAAGATACAGAAGATTCAACAGTAACAGGCTCATCACGCATTGTCAGGTTCTCCGGATCAGAAGCATCAAGATAGTACTTCTTGTAGATCGTTCTCTTAAGCGGGAACTCGTTCTCCGGACGTCTTACTGCATAGTCGTGATCCATAGCGTCCATGACATCCAGTCTTACCTTCGGTGTCATTTCCCAACCGTTATGGATATCTTTCAGATAACGGTCATAGAACAGACGAAGATCTTTCAGGTTCTGCGGATCGTATGTATCCGGCCACTCGAAATCTCTGTGTGCACGGAGCCATTTCAGTCTGGACTTGCACTGTACGTAAGCTCTGATAGATCCCGGAAGGTGGAAGTGTGACCAACCTGCTGTCTGATATACCGGGATGCGGACTTTCTTGAAGTCTGCAACTTTGTCGTTCCAGTATCCGTTACGGAATGGGTATTTACGTGCCATAGCAACCTGATCGTCTACTCCGCCAAGACCTGTAACCTGAGCTGCGATGAACTCGTTGAAGGAAAGTGCCGGAACACCACCCTCGAACAGAGAGTCTGCAAAAAGGTCAGTTGTGCTTTCCCACGGAGCGATGCAAGCAAGGTGCGGAGGGCACTCGGATGCGATACCCCACTGGTGCATTGCAACACCGGAGTTACCTGTCATACCAATTTTACCATTGCACCAGTCCTGAGTTGCCAGCCACTCTATGAAATCGTAACCGTCTTCTCTATCCTGATGTGTGAACATGTGAACGTTACCCTCAGAATGTCCTGCGCCACGTACGTCTACGTTAGCTACAGCATATCCATAGTAGCACCAATATGCCGGGTCAGAAGACTCGAACTTAGCAAGTTTGGAAACTGTGTGTGGCGGAACACCCATGATCTGCCACTCGCTCATTCCATCGCCAGGTCTCTTTCCGAACCAGCTCCAGGAAACGATGCAAGGGATCTTCTCTGTCAGATTCTTCGGAAGGAAGATGTCTGTGTAGATCTTGCAGCCGTCTCTTAAAACGACTTCAACGTCCTGATGGCAAATGATGCCAGGAGCGGCTTCATAAGTTCTCTGATTGAAAGCAGGGCAAAATCCCTGTCCCATTCTTGCCATCGGGTCTTCAGCCTGAGAAAGATCGATCTCTTCCTGATTGTCTACAGGTTTTCTAGCAACTCTGTAGATGGCTTCGATTTCTTCACCCTGGAAGACTTCTTTCAGTGTGAAAAATTGTCCATTGTCTGCCATAAATTTTTTCCTCCATCAATTAATTCTTACTAGTAAAAATTACTGTAGTTGCATTGTTTGGGGTCCGTTCTGCAGCCACTTTCCCCAATCTACTTTATTATAAAAAAAGCGCCCGTCTGATGCAACGGACACTTTATCTATATTTGTCGATTTAATAATTCTTTTAAAGAATCAGTATACTTCTTAATTACGATTCGCGAACAATTATATCAGACAGTTGTTCTGCGGCAATTTAGGCTACTAGATTTCCCAAACTTGAGCTTTCAGTTTTGTTTTCATCTGGCTTTTCTCTACTCCCAGCGCAATTGCCAGTTCGCCAAAGAGTTTATCTTCCGCCATGTTGAAATATCTTTCATCGCTTGCTGTTACTTTTTTCCCTTCAGCAAGTCTTGTTTTTTTACGATTGTAGATCGTTTTCAGAATGCTGACAAATTCTCTGCAGTCGCAGGTCTTCATTGTTTCTTTATAGCATTCTTCTCTTTTCTTTTCGTCCTTGATCACAAGAACATCGATTTCTGGAATTTCTTTCAGAAGCTTCTGCGCTTCTTTTTTTGACATTACCGGTCGCATGACCACTTTGTCGTTATCGCAAGGTGTAAAAATGCGGCTGTTTCTCGAATAATAAGGTGCTAATGTATAGTAATCTTTGTCATCCGAAACTCCGGCCAGATCCGGTTTGCCTATCTTTTCTACCGTGCATACCCCTGTGTTGCCATAGACTATCAGATCTCCAACTTTAAACACAAATACCTCCTTTCCACAAATGATAATTCAGTTAGCGATATTATAGCACAGAAATGCCCGATTTGTAAGCATTTTTTAAAGCTTTTATGCAAAAAAGCCTGATTTTTCAGGCTTTTTCAAATTAACGCATTAACGTTGTGATTCGTAAAAGGTATATGTAGGTTCAAGACACTAATTCAGCCACGGTATGAACGCAAATCCAATGGCAAAAATGATGGCCGGAAGCATGTTGGCAACCGGAATCTTTTTGTCCCTGATCAGATTGAGTCCGACACAGAAGATCAGGATATTTCCAACCATGGAAAGGTCTTCTAAAGCCAGATCTGTCATGATCGGCATGATCAGTCTTGCAAGAACGGTGATGACACCTTGGAAGATAAAGACCGGAATTGCCGAGAAAATCGCACCTTTTCCGAGCGTTACGGTCATAATGCAGATCGTGATGAGGTCAATGATGCCCTTTGTGATCAGAATGGAATAATCATGGAACATCGCATCGTTGATCGACCCAATAACGGCCATTGCTCCAATGCAGATCGTACAGGATGCAGTAATAAATGCGTCCGTAAATCCATTATCGTTTGTACTTTTGGTCTTCTTCTTAAGCCAGTCGCCAAAGCGTCCTATTTGCTTTTCCAGGTCGATCAAGGATCCGACGATCGTTCCAAGTGCCATGGAAAGGACGATCAAAAGCGCTCTCTGCGTATCGAAACCGCCGCCTTCTGCCGTTGTAAGCATCTTTGCGATCGCTCCGCCTCCACCGATAAACATGACTGTAATGCCGTTACAAAGAAGCAGGGCTTTCTGTACCCGCTCCGGAATCAGTTTCCCGAACAGGAGCCCCATGATGCCACCTGCTATAACCATCGCCGTATTAATTATGGTTCCTAATCCAATCATTTTTCCTATTTCCTGTTTTGATTGTTCTGATTAGTTCGTCCTGATGTCGTTATATAGTGCATCTGTGATCTGCATTCCGATCAATTCATAGCCTTTCACAGATAAATG
Source organism: uncultured Clostridia bacterium (assembly GCA_946611595.1). Classification (GTDB taxonomy): domain Bacteria; phylum Bacillota; class Clostridia; order Lachnospirales; family Lachnospiraceae; genus RGIG5612. Next base: position 10,447 of record CAMODY010000039.1, read on the forward strand.
TGTCTTGTCCGGGCTGTAAAGCTCGTCCCACGAATAAGTATTATCTGCCACTCGCTCTTTGACCATCGTATAGAGGTCGATCAGCGGCAGCTGATACTGCTCTGCCATCTTGGAAATGACCTCGTTTGCGCTTTCAAAGTACTTCATCAAAGGTCCGCCCGGATAAAGCGGATAGTTGGCCAGATAAACGATTTTCCCTTGCTCTTGCAGAGCTTCAATATTCCCCTCGAAATTCCTGTCCAAAGGAACATTCATGTAGAAATTATTGCCGCTCATAAGGAAAACGACGACATCCGGATCGCAGGTCATTCGCTGATATGTCCATGGCATGATCCAGTCTCCGCAAATACCATCGTTCACAGTCGTCACGCGATTGTTCTTCCCGTCTTTTGTCAGACGCTGGTTCAGTTCGCGCTCCAGCACTTCCGGATAACTCGGCTCGCTCTGATAGGCACTTGAGACATAGATATTAAAATCTTCAAACATCTGTCCGCCGTCATCATAACCGGTATAGATTTCTCCACTATCGATGGCCTCTTCCAGTTCCGGAGTGGAATACATGCCCCAGGTAATGGAATCTCCGAGGCAGTCGATCACAATGTCCTGTTTATTCTGAAACAGCTCCTGCATCTTCTCACGATTACGATCGCGGTTGATTACAATGCTATCGTTTGAACCCTTCATTTCTGTCACCTGATCAGGCCCTGTCTGCTGACCTTCGTCTCCTTTCGAAAACATCCCACCTGGCGCAAGATACTCATACGCCAGACCTGCTGCCGCAAGTAAGATACAGATGATCAGTGTAAATACTACGGACTTATTTTTCATATTTCTTCCATCCGCCAAGATAGTTTTCCGGAGAAGTCTGCACTACTCCGGTTGTTCCAATCGCAAGTCTTTAATACTTTCGTCCTTTACTCTGCCGCTTAAGTCGGAATAGTTACTTGCACCGCTTGCCACAAGCACATCCTGGTCATTCAGCAGATCGATTCTTACAACAGAAATGTTCTTTCCTCGTTTAATGACATCTGCTTTTGCCTTAAGGACTTTTGTTCCCATGGTAGGGCGCAGGTAGTTGATATTTGAGCAAAGTGTAGTCGGCAATACGCCAAGCGTTCTTGTCGCAAAGCCACCAATCGTATCCATCAGTGAGAATATCAGTCCACCATGAAGCGCTCCGGCCGGATTCAGGTGATGCGGTTGGATTTCAATTTCGCCTTCTGCATGTCCTTCTCCGGCTTTGGTTACTTTCATGCCGGTATAATCTATAAAGCCCACCGTCGTGGCTTTGATCAGTTCATTAATGTCGTTCATATTATGTATTTCCTAGTATTTTTTTAAGTCATAGATTGCTTCATGCTCTAAAACTCAAACTTATGTCTGAAGTATTCTTCGAGGTCAGCGATCGCTACGCGCTCCTGCTGCATCGTATCTCTGTCACGGATAGTAACGCAGCCGTCTTCTTCGGAATCGAAATCGTAGGTGATGCAGTACGGGGTTCCGATCTCGTCTTCACGGCGGTATCTCTTACCAATCGTTCCACGGTCATCGAAGTCGCAGTAGTAATATTTGCTGAGCTGTGCATAGATTTTCTCTGCCTGATCATTGAGTTTCTTAGAAAGCGGAAGGACCGCGATCTTAACCGGTGCAAGTGCCGGTGAGAAGCGCATTACAGTACGAACATCTCCGCCTTCAAGTTCTTCCTCGTCATAAGCGCTGCAAAGGAATGCAAGAACAACACGGTCAGCGCCAAGTGACGGCTCAATAACATACGGGATATATTTTTCTTTTTTCTCATCATCAAAGTAATCCATCGGCTCACCGGAGAATTCCTGATGCTGGGTAAGGTCGTAGTTGGTTCTGTCTGCGATGCCCCAAAGTTCACCCCATCCAAACGGGAAGGTAAACTCAATATCAGTCGTAGCCTTGGAGTAGAAAGAAAGTTCTTCCGGATCATGGTCACGAAGACGGATCTCCTCATCCTTTAATCCAAGGTCTTTCAGCCATTTGATGCAGAAGCTTCTCCAATACTCAAACCACTCAAGGTCAGTATCCGGCTCACAGAAGAATTCAAGCTCCATCTGCTCGAACTCACGGGTACGGAATGTGAAGTTACCCGGTGTGATCTCATTACGGAAAGATTTACCGATCTGGCAAATACCAAACGGGATTTTCTTTCTGGATGCTCTCTGAATATTTTTGAAGTTAACGAAAATACCCTGAGCCGTCTCCGGTCTTAAGTACACAACGTCTTTTGCATCTTCTGTTACGCCCTGGAAGGTTTTAAACATCAGGTTGAAATGACGGATTGCGGTAAAGT
>CAMODY010000040.1 GCA_946611595.1 uncultured Clostridia bacterium
TTTCGCTTACCTTTCCGGTAAAGCAGATCTCATCCCCTGCAAAGACAGGTTTGGAGAATTTCACCTCCACACTCTGGATCAAGGAATACTTTCCGGGCATATAAACACCAGCCATGGTTGAAAGGAATGACGCCGTCAGCATTCCAAAGCATACCTTATCCGGATAGCCTTTTTCCTTTGCATAGTCTGCATCCTGATGCAAAGGATTCACATCTCCGGTAAGCGTGCGGAAATTTTCGATCATCTCCTCCGTGATCGTCACGGAAAAACTTTCTTTCTGCCCTTCTGCTATTTCATCAAATCGATATTCGTTCATATTCTGCTTTCTTTCCCGGAAGCGATCAAAGCTTCCGAATTATCTTTTTAGAGTTTTTCAACGTCCTGTACAATATAGCGCTGTCTTCTGAAATTAAGGTTTAAGATCAGCGACAGATATTTAATAACAAAGGTCAGGATCGCAAACAAAACAAAGAAACCGATCGCAAGGAAGATCATGATCGGTGTCCAACCTTCGACAGGATGGCCTGTTGCAAAAACTATGACCGTATAAATACCCACGATCGCGGCAAAGATCAGCATTACGATCGACATGACAAATGCGATCTTATATCCGATGTCGGTAAACAGCAGCAGCGAATTCATTGCAAGAGAGCTGCGCTCTTTACGGCTCTTATAATCAGCTTTTTGCACTTTCATTTCAGGAAACGTAAGGAAGGTCTGCTTAAGCCCTGAATTTGCATTGGCCGCTTTTTTGTACATCTGCACGTGGTTCATGGCCGAAACCCTGTTGATCGCTCTTCTTGAGGTCAGGCGGAATGCTTCTGTGCGAAGTTTTGTTTTGATGTTGGAATAACGGTTAAACACGCCATAAAACAGACGGGATGATAATCTTCCTTTTCCTTCCGGACACGCAGAAATAATATCGTAGCCTTCCTGCATCTTTCGGTACAATTTCTCGATCATATCAGAAGGCCAGATCACAATGGCCTGATCGAATTCATAAACAAAATCGCCGATCGCAATATCTTCTCCCGCATTCATGCCAAGCTCCGTCCCCTGGGCATATCCCATGTTGACCAACGTTACTGCATGCTCAGCATCTTTGGCAAACTCCCTGATAATCTCTTCTGAGTCATCCTTAGAGGCATCATTAACGCAGATGATCTCAAACTCATTGAAGAGGCGGTCCATCTCCGAATATACATGCTCTAAAAAGGCCTTAAGTGTCCGTTCATTGTTGCGGACATATACGACTGCCGAGATAAAGTTTTGTTCTTTTTCGATACTCATAATATTTCCTCTAAATCATAAACAGTGGTGATCTTTCCGGATAAAACACTGATGAATGTCGGCTTATTGGAATGGATCCTTATGCAGGTCGGACGTGAGTCGTCGACATCAGATGCCATTAAGATCGGCTTCATGGAATACAAGGAATCCACATACTCTATTTTATACTCATCTTTTAAATATTTAGATGCAAGTTTTGACATATAGCCCCAGGCACTCTTTGGCTTTGCCTCACAGTGGCTGCAGTTTAAGAGATTACCCGGCCTGCATCCTGCAGAGCATTTTTTCTGACAATCAAATGTTGCTGTCTCATCATAGCTGGTCTCATGCGGAGTAAAGGTGACAGAGGTTAAGGAATGAAGTCCCGTCTTTCCAAATGGCATAACGCTGAAAAATGGTCCATCCATAACCGTAATTCCTAAGTCTTTTAGTTGCTCACTTACTCTGCAAAGGATCACTTCGCAAAGTTCATATTTAATCTTAAAGCTATCAAAGCCCGCTAAAGAACAGATCTCATTTACTCCGGCATAGGTCGCATTTAAAACAAAAGCGCTTTCATAAGAGTCCTGCGCTGTATTGATCACATAAGTTTCATCTTTCTTTTCGATCGCTGTAACCGCGCTGTTATAGAGAATCGTGACATTAGAAAGAGCTGCAAGTTCTTTTAAGAACCTTTCTTTTAAGATCTGTGCATCAAAGGTTGCTTCTCCTGTAAGAAAGGCTCCATCACACATGCCTGCTTTAAAGAACTCTTCTACCGGAACCGGATGGCAGGGAATTCCTGCTGCCTGAGCAAACTTTTCAAACTGCGAAGCCTGCGTCCAGGAAAACTTTTTGCTCGTTGCATAAACCTGACGAAAATCTTGTTTGATGCACTCCGGATGATCACTTACAAAACGATCAAAATAGCGGACCGTGGAAACCGCCGTAGAAAGAGAGCGCGGGTAGTGATAGCCCAAATGCACTCTTGCCTGATTTACATAAGTCGCGCGCATAAAAGCTTCCGCTTCTTTTTCAAGAACCAGAACCTTCTCTCCTTTCTTTCCGCAAAGAAGGGCTGCGTAAAGGCCGTAAATACCGGCGCCGATTATGATCTTGTCATAGGTTTTTGTGTTGCTCATTTTACTTCAAATCAAAAATCAAAGATCGGATAGTAATCCTGGATGATCGTTGTCGAATACGTACTGATCACGAAATCCGGTTGCTGCTCCGTAACATACTCTTTGATGCTTCCTTCAAAATATCTCGGATCAATGATCTCAACCTTGCTGCAGTTAAGCGCAAGCAAAGAGGTCATCGGGATCGCAAGAGAATCTCCGACGATCAGGATATAGTTATCATTCGGAGGAACATTGTTTTCTACAGTTGCAAGTCCTGTTCCGTAAAAACTGAGCAGTGCAAGATAGCACTCTCTCCAGTAAATATCCGGATACTGCATTTCCTCGTAGTCATAGGTGACCGTAAGGTCTCCGCTCTTATGAATGTCTTTATTCTCCATGATGAAAGTAATATCCGTATCAAATTCCGGATACAGGATCTCAAAATCATCCGGCTCTGCAGCTGCAAGTGTTGCCCTTCTGCCAAGAGAGCCAAGATAAAACTCTTTTAATACTTCCACCCTGTATTTATCTGCATCATAGATCGCCGGATCAAAGCCAAGATTATAATGCTCATTCAGGTAGACAGAAAGTTCGCTGGTCGCCCAAAGCGCAACCGGCTGCCTCCAATGGTGGTCAGTCTTAAAGAAGAGACTATGATAATCATCAAAAGTTTCATGGATATTATCGCGCAGATCAAAGCACTCGATTCCATAGCCTTCAAGGTCTTCGATCAAAAGGTCAGCATTATAATTTGCAAAGTCTTTTACATTATTGACCTTTGGATCGCCGAACTTATCCACATTTCCTGGAGTCTGCATGTAGAAAAATTTTGATCCCGCTGCTTCAGCCGTATCTTTCAGCCCCTTGATCTTTGTAGCGATCTTCTGGATGGCTTCCGCACTTTCTTTTTCGTTTGCATTCGCCATATATCCATCGTCCAGATACAAAATACTGTTATACTCTCCCGGCGCATAGATCTTCCAGCCGATCAGGTTTTTATAAGTGACCGCAGCTTCGACCATTTTATGGCGTCCAAGTAATAGTTCTTTCGAATATGCATCTACATAGTTTTCGGCTGCATAGATACTATTGTTATATCCTTTGTAAATTTTCTGTATAAAAGGATCCTCGTGATTTACTTCATAGACCTGAGTCTCGATATCATGGTCCATCTTAAAGAGGTCTGTAGCGCCGCACTTGATCGCAATCGCACAGCCAATGATAGATAGCAGGAATAAGACCATGATGCAGATCACAATCCGTGTCGATATTTTTGTAATTGTATTTTTTGCTTTTTTCTCCTGCATTATGCTCCTTCTTAGAAGTTAAAGTAAATAAACGGATTATAAGTTTCTGTTACAACGGAAAGTACGGAAAGCACGAAGATTGCGAGGATTAAGATTCCTCTTACAACATCTTTCAGTGTTTCGTTTTTTACTTTTCCGGAGACCCATCTTGCAAGCGGCGTACAAAGCAGGATTCCTGCCGGAAGTACAAATCTGCCGTTTGAAAGGTATTCCGCAAAATCAGCATCCACAAATGGAACGCCTTTCGCACCAAACATATTGGCAAAATAAGTACCTGCAGCTCCAAGGCTTTCTGCGCGGAACAGGACATATGCCATCAATAAGAAAAAGATCACGTAAATATGAAAGAAGATCTTGCTAACCTGAAAGCCCTTAGTCGATGCAGCTTTCAGCGCCTTCTTTCCAAATCCTGAAAGACTCTCAAACGTCATAAGAACAAAGAATAAAAGTCCCCAGACCACAAAGTTCCAGTTTGCTCCATGCCAAAATCCCATCGCAAGCCAAAGGACCAAAAGCGCAAGCGTGGATGGAACATATTTGCCTTTCTTTTTTCCGAGTTTCTTTCTTGCCCATCCGCCAAGACGAATAAAGCCATTACTCTTTTGCAGCGGATAGAAGAGGTAATCTCTCATCCAGCTTCCAAGAGTCATATGCCATCTGCGCCAATACTCGGTAAAGGACATGGACACATAAGGATAATCAAAGTTCTCCGGGAAATGGAATCCAAAGATCCGTCCCATTCCGATCGCCATATCGGAATATCCTGAAAAGTCAAAGTAGATCTGCAAGGTGTAGCAGATCGTTCCAAGCCATGCGGTCGCAACCGATAAGGAGCCGGCACCGATATATGCGTAGTCAACGATAATTGCCAGGAAATTTGAAAGCAGAACCTTCTTTCCAAGTCCATACACAAAGCGCCTTACGCCTTCTGTGATATCTTCCGCAGTCTCTGTTCTTGTTGCAAGTTCTTCCGCCACGTCACTGTAACGGACGATCGGGCCAGCAACCAGCTGCGGGAACATGGAGATATAAAGTCCGAGCCATGCCAGGTTTTTCTGCACTTTTTTGCTGTTAAAATAAACATCCAATACATAGGAGAGTATCTGGAAAGTATAGAACGAGATTCCCAAAGGAAGTGCAATATTAATGCGGTCTCCAAACATTCCGGATACAAAGCCTAAGTACTTAAAGACAAATAAGAGGCCAAGGTCTAAAACAAGAGCCGCTGCCAATAGCAGGCGTCTTTTGTAGAGTTCTTCATATTTTCCAAGCCCCAGTCCGATCAGCCAGTTGAGCACGATCGAGGCCATCATGATAAATACAAAGCGCGGCTCTCCCCAGGCATAGAAAACAAGACTTGCCACTAAAAGGACAATGTTCTTAAAGACCCTGCCTCCATCCTTACACTTCTTTGTGAAAGGATTAAAGTAAAGGATCAGAACTGCCGGTAAAAATATGAATAAAAATATGTTGCCTGAAAATACCACTTCTTTTAGTTCTCTTTATAAGTTAAATATTCCTGATACATTTGATCCCATGCAGTTTCAATCGGGTTCTTCTGCCCTCTCTTATCTGTAAAGGAACAGTTCTGTTTCATATATGCTGCAAGATATTTGCTCACCTTCTCCGCCCCGTAAATATTAAAGTGGGAGGAAGAGTCTGCAAAATCTTTTGTTTCGTCAATCTTTATTTTCTCAAGGACGCTTTCCTCATTCATATCGAAAAAGGCAAGTCCTTCTTCTTTTGCCAGAGCCGTAACCGACTCATGCATTTCTTTGATCCAGCCCTTTGAAGGCGTTTTAAAAAGGATCAGTTCAATTCCGTATTCTTCGCAAAGCGCTCTTATCTTAGACAGATACAGGCGTCCAAGATCTGAGACCTCGGTTAAATAAGTGCCGCCAAACTCTTTTAATGTCGGCAGCCAATTATACTGCTTTTCATAAACAAATACACTCTTTTCCGCTACATATCCCATAAAGGTATGCTCATATTTATCATGATAGCGGCTCTTAAGTGTGCCATCTAAAATATCTTTCCAACGTTCGTGGAATTTATACAGCGGGATATAATAATTGATCTTGCTGTATTCATTTTTTTCTTTGATCTGATTATTTTCGTCATCTTCCCCCAGTTCTGAGATCAGCTTTATCTTATCCAGGTTCAAAGGCATTTTATCCAATGATAGCTGATTAAAGGAAGGTGTTCCATAATTATATTCAAAAGCGCCGCAGTCTAAGAAAACCGTTTTGGGCACTCTGTGTTTTAGTTCATTCTTAAGCTCATAGTAGGAAATGATCAGTGGTGCCTGCTCCGAAGATACATTGTATCCGGTATAGCCTGTCTCATCCCAGATCACAAGCGGATTAACGTTATAAAAAACGTTACTCGTTCCAAGCATGATATAATCAGGCTCATCAACAACTCCGCCTTTTGTATCTGCAGAAAAGTCCGTATCCGGCATCAGTATTTTGTTGGCCAGAGCCAAAAGCAGCGCCAGGATTAGGCCAAAGCATACGGCTCTTGCAAATTTTCTCATTTCTTAAAAAGCCTGATACACGAAACTTCCGGTATCAAATCCTCCATATTTTCCAAATAAAACTACTGCCATTACGAGCACAAGCAAAATGATCCATCTCCAGACGATGTTCATATCCTTAAGCCTTACTCTTACATCCTTCTTTGCATCCAGTCGGCTGACTACGATCCAAAGGATAAAGCAAAGGATAAGGATGATCATATCCGGAAGATCAAGTCCTAAAAAGCTAGCTTCAAGGATTGAGCTGCTGCCCTCTGCCATCTGCATGATTGCGCCTGTCGGCATTTTAAAGATCGTAGCTAAATATTGAGCTCCATCTTTTACGGTCGGCATGAAAACAAAGTATGCGCCAATCGTACTTAAAAGCAAGGTCCTTACTGTCATAAAGACTTTATAAGGCACGCTTTCCACCAATGCAGAAAAACGCTTTCTGAACTTTTTGATCAATGGATCAAAGACAGTTCCCAGGATAATGATTGCCGCATAAAATGCACCGCTTACCAAAAAGATGGCACTGATATCATGCCAAAGTGCATATACCAGCCAGACGAACAAAATACCGATACAAGTTACGATCGTAGCTGCCGCCTTTCGGCCGATCTTCTTCCCTGCTTTTTTCGTAAACTGTTTAGCCGGACGCGACATCGTAATGCTGTACATCACATAATCTTTCAGCCAGGTTCCAAGGGTAATATGCCAGCGTCTCCAAAATTCCGGGATCGACTTAGACATATAAGAATGATTAAAGTTTTCCGGAAGCCGGATTCCTAAGATCTCTGCAGTTCCAATTACAATATCAATACAGCCTGAAAAATCCATGTAAAGGCGGAAGGAAAAAGCAAAGAAAGAAGCAATGACCCAGATACCTGTGTAGCTGCTCTTGCCCCATCCTTCTGTGATCGCCATCGAAACAAGTGCCAGGCGCTCTGAGATCACAAGCTTTTTAAAAAAACCCCAAAGGATACGCTGTATGCCAAAGGTCAGGTTCTGATAGCTGAACTTGTGGTAGGCTATCAGCTGTTTTGAAACTTCATCATATCTTAAGATCGGGCCCTGCGTCATGACCGGGAAGAACGTAAGGAACAATAAAAGCTTTGCAAAGTTTTTCTCTGCCTGAATCGTTCCCCGGAACACATCCACAGAATACGCAACTGCCATAATTGTAAAATAAGACAGTCCGATCGGTACCGCGTAGCTTGCAATCTGTCCAAAGCCAAATCCCGTTAAGAAACCACTCCATCCGCTTCCGATCCTGCCTGCATATTTAAAGAGGAGCAGGATTCCGAAAAGCAGAATGAGCTCGATGAGCATCAAGAGCTTTCGTTTATTCGTTTCAAAATATTTCCCGAAAAAATAAACGATCACTGCATCTAAAACAGGTACAATGATCAGCCCGTATGAGCACAGTACATAAAAGGCCAGACCGGCAATTAAAAGCCAGACCCACTGCACTTTTCCCGGCAGTAAATAATAGACCAGCGTAAAGACTGCCAGGAATATCAGGAAATAAAGGGAAACGAGACTCATGATCTACTGAAGGCTTTCTACCATTTTGCAAATAGAATCAACCGTTGCAAAGTTTTCTTTTGAGATATTCTTTGCAGAGATCGTAATACCAAATTCATCTTCCAGTGCGGAAACGATCTCAATAACTTCAAGAGAGGTGATAACTTCATCTTCCAGCATATTGCTGCCTTCGTATTCTCCGATCTCTTCATTTACCTCGAGTAAAAGTTCTAATACTTTCTCTTTCATTTGTATCCTCCAAATTATTTTATTTATTTTCAAATCTTGCGCCGGCAGCACCGATCACGAGCGGAAGAGCTGCCACTGCAGGTAATATATAACGAATATGTTCATTCACCGGTGAAGCAATTGCCATCAGTATCAGTAAAAATGCAGGAACTGCAAGCAGGATCAGACGATTTTTTCTTTTTGCATGGTAGATCGTTACCGCAAGCAGAATAAAGAAATAAAATCCGCACTTGGAAAACAGATCCAATACCGGAACTTTCTGCCAAAGGAAATACCAGTTTTCAAGCACCTCCTGCGAACCCTTAAGCGCCTTTGGGCTCTTTGGTATTAAGTCCTTTGAAAGTGTTCCATTTGAATGGTCGATCACATTTTGAACCGCCAGTTCATCAGGTCCAAATTGAACTGTTGTTCCTGCTCCGCCTTTTTGATTCTGAATCACAGGTGTTATGGAATAATAACCATAAGTCTGGGCAACAGCCGCTTCTACATAAGTTCCCGGATGTTTCTTTAACATGGAAAACCATCCTGCGAAATAAGCTGAAAGCTGCTGCTTTTCATTTTCTGATGCCCACCAGTGATATCTTGCTTTCACGGGATCTGAAGACATCGGATAATAAAGTTTTCCAAGTTCTTTATAATCTTCAACATCAAAGCTTGTCTCGATCAGTTTCTGCTCATCCTCTGTCATTTCATCAGCATGATCCCTTACATAACGGGCCGTCTGCTGAAACGGCAAGGATAAGATTTCTCCTGTCTCCGTCTTTGTATGGTAATAGTTCTTCGTCACCGAACCAAACGCAGCGGCAAGGATGATCGCTGCAAGTCCAACCAGCAGCAGTATGCCTCTCGCCTGTGTTTTTTTGATGGTTTTTCGCTCTGTTTTTACTCCCCCGTTGCTATTCTTCTTCAAGAAGATAAAGAATAGGGCAAGGGTCGGGATCATGATCACAAGGATTGCATTCCGATATAAGCACAAGCTTAAAATGCTAAGGCCATATAAGGTCCATGTGCGCGCGCGAAAGCTTCTTCCTTCATCCAGTAAAAGCCTTGCGCTTAGGACCATGAACAAAACAAAGAGTCCCGTAAACAGCGTATCTTTTGTTCCGCACTGCATGGCTCCTCCCCAAAGCGGAGGGATTGCCAGAAAACCAAGCGTAAAAATCCAGAAGCCTTTTTTGATCCCCCTCTTTGCAAGGAAAGAAATCATATAGGAAAAACTCAAAATACAAACTGCGCTCTGAAGCAGGATGTATAAAAAGATTCCAAGGTTTAATCTTCCTGTGATCCAAAGTCCGATCTTAGAGCAAAGTCCCATAACATAGGTGACAAAGATCGGATGATGTGCGTTGATCGCCATAAAGCCATCCGCCTGCACGGTCTGATACATCATGTCATAGATTGCCGAACCCGGATAAAAGCAAATGATCCACGGCAGATAAAAAACACTAAGGACGATCACAGATAATAAAAATGGATGTTTATCAGCGAATCCTTTTGCGTTTTCTAAAGGCACTGCCTTTACGATCAACTCAGGCCTTGTTAAAAGCTGGATCAGGCAAAAGAAAAGATAGATCAGCGCAGCACATATGATCCAAAGTCCGATAAAGATAAGGACCGAAACAAAGGACTTCGTCCAGAATCCAAGCGAATCCCGATAGTACATGGAAAGTGCAAGGACTTCTAAAAATCCCAGGATAATGGAAGAGACAAGCTCTCCGATATGGCCTGCAAAAATCCCCTTTTTCATCACTGCCTAAATGATTCTCTATTCCAGATTTTGACCGCGTGCCTTAATGATCTCCACCATTTCACCGACATCTTTCATACCGGTTACTTCGTCCATGGAAAACTTAAGTCCAAATGCTTTTTCAATTGCAACAACTAGATTGATATGCTCTAAGCTATCCCAGTCTTCGATCGTATCTGAGTTTGTCTCCGGAGTTACCACGATCTCTTCATCATCGAAAATATCTCTGAAGATCTCATTTAATGTTTCATAGATTTTCTCTTCCATGAGCATTTGCCCTTTCTGTCAATTAATTTTTATAACTTTGCACTGCGGCTTATAGGAAGCCACATCAAGCTTCCAGATATCGCCATCTTTCTGAAAGCCCAGATCTGTATATAAATTTGCGACCATTCCGTTTTTCTTTGTCGGAAGGTAGTGTCCGACCAGAGTCGTAACACCTTTTTCAGCCGCTTTTCTCACCAATACATCGAGCATTGCAAATTCCATATCCCGTTTTAATACGCGGCAGCTCATCAGGTTCAGTCTGATATGAGCTTCGACGCCAAGGCTTTCCATCGTCTGCGGCTTGATCTCTGCTGCCTCAACTGCAACGACACCATTATCGCCAAAGCGGTCTTCGAGTTTTCCATACAAGGTAATCCAGTTATCCGCCGCTGCCATCTCCTCAATATCAGAGACGCTGCATCTTAAGGTCGTCAGATTAAACTGATTGCTCTTGTTTGTAAGCTGAGAGATTCTCGGAATATATTCAGTTGAAAAATCCGCGATCTCTGCTGTCATCTCAAGGCTCTTTAAATAATCTTCATAGTCTGCAAAACTTGCCTCGAGTTTGGATCTTTCCGCATTAGCCTTATACATCTCATTTCTGGATGCATCATCCTTTGAAATATTTGTTGCTTCAAAGAATGCTGATCGGTCTAAAACGCGAATATAGTTTTCAGCCTCTCCAATCTCCGGAACTGCAATTCCTGCGATCTGCTCTGACACAATGTGGCGCTCTGCAGGATTGTCATCTACAAAGACAAAGGAGTCTGCTCCTAAGTTCAGTTCCTTTGCGATCTGAAGAACATTTCTGTCCTTCGGATCCCAGTTCGCTTTGATGCAGATAAAATCATCCGGTGTCAGTGCGCTGCCTTTTGCATTCAGTCCCGCGATCGCATTTTCATGTTCATTTTTGGAATCGATATTCAAAAGGATTCCAAGGTCTTTCTGCGCCTTGAGATATTCCTGGAACGCCAGGAAAGTTTCACCACGTGCGGTCTCCATTCCAATCTCTAGATTTTCAGGACCATCATCTCCGACGATTCCGCCCCACAGCGTATTGTCCAGATCTAAAACCAGTGCTTTTTTATTCTTTCCGTAAAGCGATTTAATGATGCTTGCAACAGAGTAGCTGAGTTCCGGGATCAAAGGAACTGCAGGGCAATACTTATACATGTTCCAATAGAACGGATCGCACCACTTTGTAAGTCCTAAGTATCCGGAAAGATAGTTAACATCATGGATAAAAAAGTTCTGTGTTTTTCTTGCGTATTCCGCAAAGCGGGCATTCAGCCGGCTGATGAAATTCACGCGACCGCTAAGTTCCGTTGCGTCTTTATTTCCAAGCAGTCTCCAGTCCGGATACTCAAAGTTGTTCTGAATGATCACACAGCCGTGAACTTCTTCAATCTTTTTCCATATCGCCTCGAAGCGCCCGTATTCCGCATCCAGTTTCGCCTGGATCTGCTCCTCGCTGTCTATTGGGCGAGGAAAGGTCATAACATTGTGGATCGAAGTGTGAAGATAAATAACATCCGGTTGAAACGAATCAAGCTGCGGATTTCCAAACATCGCATCTTCGTAATATTTATTGTATTCGCTCTCGTAGAACTTTCCTTCAATCCCCTGATTCAAAAGAAACAGATCAAGAACCTGGACGACGTTTGCAGTTGTAGATCCTCCCAGCACGGCAATGTTCTTTTTAAGCCGTGAAGAAGAGCCCTCTTCCTCCAGCAAAGCTCTGCGTAAAGACTTTCTTTTTTTAATAATTTCATCCGCGTCAAACGGATATTCCAGTTGTCTCATTTGCCCCTTCTTTCCTCTATGCGCATTTGGATTTATGTTACCACATTTAAGGCTTAAAAGCCATAAAAATAAGCAGTTTCGGGCATATACGGAAACATAAAAAATCAGAGGATCACATGAAGTGATCCCCTGATAATATCTTGTTGATTTGGTAGACTATCGATTAGTCTTCCGGTTCGAAATCAAACTTCGTCCATACCGGAACACCTGTATACTCTAAGAGCTCTTCTTCACCATTCAGTGCACGGATTGCGCCGCTTGCTAAAGCTTCCATTTCGAAGTCGCCAGCCATAACGATGATCTCACCGATCCAGCCTGCATACTTACGAACGTTCTCGATGAAGTCTTTATCGTTAGAAACACCACCGGTCATAACGATGCCATCAACTTTTCCTTCAAGAACGCATGCATAAGAACCAATGTATTTTGCCAGGTTATATGCGAATGCTCTGTAGATAAGTTCTGCCCACTGATCTCCGTTTGCAATACGATCTTTGATCTCAAGCATATTATCTGTTCCAACAAGGCCTAAAAGACCGCCTGTCTTAGAAACTTTTGCCTTCATCTCATCAAGTGTGTATTTTCCGGAATAGCACATTTTGATAACAGGAAGAAGCGGAACATAACCGGAGCGGTTCGGAGAGATTGGGCCATCGCCGTTAAGAACGTCGTTACCGTCAACGATCTTTCCATGTTTGTGAGCAGCAATACTTAATCCACCGCCTACATGGCAAACGATAAAGTTGCACTCATCATATTTCTTTCCAAGCTGAGCAGCTGCACGGATTGCAACTTCTTTCTGGTTAAGAACGTGAATATGGGACTCTCTGTGAATACCCTTGATACCGGAGATTCTGGAAACATCATCAAACTCGTCAGCATCTGGCGGATTTACCAGGTATGCCGGTTTTCC
>CAMODY010000041.1 GCA_946611595.1 uncultured Clostridia bacterium
AAAGGTGACAAAAGAACCGTCCCCTTGTCACGTATCAGTCAGCCAGGTCGACATCCAGCGCAATAAAGATGTTGTAGTCGGGATAAGCGGCTGCGACTTCTTTCTTGATCTCTGCGCAGCGCGCGGATCTGTCTTTTACGGAAAAATCTAAAATGATATCAAAGGTGATCTGCTTGGTTTCGACGTCGATATAGAAACCGTGCATCTGCAGGACATCTTCATGATCTAAGACCATGCGGCGGATATCCTGATGGATTCTGGCCGCTTCGTTATCTCCGGTATTTACGGAATAGACGCCGACTGCCTGCAGGATAACGCCGTGCTCTTTATAGACAGCCGCCTGCAGTTTTCTGGTTAAGGTATCGATGTCATGGGCCGTCATGCTGTCATCCACTTCCACATGAACAGAGGCAACATTTTTATCCGGACCATAGTTGTTGATAAAAAGGTCATAAACACCGTGCACCGCCTCTTCCTTTGCAATGGTAGATTTGATGCCCTTGGAAAGCTCTGCGTCTGCGCGTTGTCCGAGCATTTCGTTGACTGCTTCTAAGATCATCTCGATACCGGCTTTTACGATGAACAGACCGATGATCGCGCCGACATAAGCTTCCAGCTTGATTCCCCAGATCAGATAGATCACGGCGGTGACGAGAACGGAGGCAGAAAGGATCGCATCCTGGAAAGCGTCCTGTCCAGATGCCACTAAGGAACCGGAATTAACTTTCTTGCCCTTTGCTTTTGTATAAGCTCCAAGTACGAGTTTTACCACAACGGCTGCAGCAAGAATGATCAGGGAGACGATCGAGTAGTTAACGTCTTCCGGATGAATGATCTTTTTAACGGAATCGACCACGGTTGTAATACCGGCATAAAGAACGATGGCGGATACGATCAACGCGCTTAAATATTCGATGCGGCCGTATCCCATCGGATGTTTTTTATCCGGTGCTTTACCGGCAAGCTTGGTTCCGACGATCGTAATAACGCTTGAGAGCGCGTCGGTGATATTGTTGACCGCATCAGAGATGATGGCAACAGAGTTTGCCGTAATACCGATCACGGCTTTGAATGCTGCAAGAAAAACATTTGCAAGGATTCCTAAGATGCTGGTCCTTACGATTGTTTTTTCACGAGTTGCTGCAGCGTTTATTAATTCTTCGCGGCTTGTTGTTTCCGACATTTTACTGCCTGCCTTTCTTATTCTTTCGTTGCAGTATATTATGCCGTTTTTTATAAAAGTATTCAATCGCTGATTCTAAAGGTTCTGCTGCATGCTGTTTTGCCGCACACATTATTGAAAAGCCCTCTTGTCAAAGTTATAATACAAAGAGCAACTATTACAGATGACACAAGTATAAAAATGAGGATACGATATGGGAATTAATTGTCCGTCATGCGGCGGAAAAATGTACTTTGATATCGGCAAGCAGATGCTCAAATGCGCCTACTGCGATACTACAAAGACCATTGAGGAATATAAATCGGTCAATGAGGCGGAAGAGCAGAAGATGACCTATGATTCGGTCGTCTATACCTGCCGAAATTGCGGCGCGGAACTGACAGCTCCTGATGAGCAGGCAGTTGCGTATTGCTCCTACTGCGGCAGCGAGCAGATGCTTTCTGCTAAGCATGAAGAGCTTCTTAGACCGAAAAAGATCATTCCGTTTAAGAAGACAAAGAAGCAGGCAAAGAATGCTTATGAGGCGGCTCTTAAGGGCAAGCTTTATGTGCCGAAGGAATTTAAGGACCCTCAGTTTTTAGAGGGCTTCCGCGGAATCTATCTGCCGTACTTTTCTTATGAGGCGCATGTTCCGGAAAAGGAAGTGGCGCTTACCGGAAGTGCCCACTATACAAGCGGAAAATATGATTATGATGAAGATTATAATGTCAACGTTTCACTTGGCGGTAAGACGCAGGATGTAAACTTTGATGCTTCAGCCGCTTTTGATGATACGCTTGCAAATGAGATCGCGCCATTCCAGGAAAAGGATCTGACAGAATTCCACGAAGGCTACCTCGCAGGATTATATGCGGATAAAGCAACGACTGCCGGCACAACTTATATCCAGGCCGCAGAAGAACTTGCTGTGGAATCTATTTATTCGGAAATCAACAAGGCAGCGGGAAAGGTCACTGTGGACGAGCCGGATACTCTGCCTGAAAAGAAAGCACAGCTTGGGGTTGGAGCGATCGACTGTGAAGTCTCCTACTTCCCGGTCTGGTTTTTGACCTGGAGACATAAAGACCGTGTCGCATATTCCGTTATGAACGGACAGACCGGAAAGATCACGATGGATATTCCGGTTAATAAGAAGATGTTCTTCCTTTTCGCTTTAGCGGCGGCAGCAGTTTTGTTCATCATCTTAAGTCTTCTTCCGGCATTCATTGTTCCGAAGACGATGTGCAGTATTGCTGCGATCATTTTGATCATCTCAAGCATTCTGCTTCATAATGAGATCAAACGTATTTATGCTAGAGAAAGCCATATCTATGATTATGGTGATACGACGCATACGGCGAAGAAGAAAGAGATGAAAGCAAAGCAGGCGAGCGGAGCTGCTTCTGCTCAAACAACTACCCAAAAGAAAAAATCCCATGGCTGGATCGGCTGGCTGATTCCGATCGCATATATTGTAATCTTTTTCTTTGCTTCAATTTTATTTGAAGGCGGATTCGCCCTGATCGGAAATTTGTTCTCCGGCAGCGGCAATGCCTTTCCTTTTATTTTCGCAGTCGCACTACCGATACAGCTGGTATTTTCAGTCTTTACGATCATCAATGCATCACGTATCCAGAAAAAGACGGCGATCATTCCTGCTATTATTGCACCGCTGGTTATCTTTGCCGGCATTATAATTGCATTTTCGAATTCGCCTTATGATTATTGGTACTACGGCACTGCAATTGCATGCCTGATCGCCATTATCTTAAACTGCATTTCGGCGATCAATTACTTCAACTATCTGACGACGCGGCCTGTGCCGAACTTCTTCAGAAGGGAGGGCGCGAACAATGAAAAATAGATTTTTAGCGATCACCGCTGCGCTCCTTCTTTTATTTGCACTTGTTCCGTTTTCTGTTTTTGCAGATGAAGGAGCAGATGCACATATCCAGACCACAGAAGCTGCTGATGCAGATGCCGAGACGGCAGCAGAAGGCAGCAACGCCATAATTGCAACAAAAGAGGCTGAAAGCACGCAAGCAGAGACTGCGCAGCAAGAGCCTGCACAGGAAGAGAATACACAGCAAGAGAGCTTGGCAGAAGAGGAGGCGGCAGAGACGGAAACTGCTGCGGACACACTGATCGCAGGAAACAGCGACAGCGTTTCTTTGATCACATCCAATCCTTCCGCTGAAGGCTATCATGTTGCGATTGAAGATAATGCAAGACTGCTTTCTACAACGCAGGAGCAAAACCTCCTTGTGCAGCTCGAAGAACTGACGAGATATGGAAACATGGGCATCGCAACAAATGAGGAGTATAACAGCGATGCGGCAACTCTTGCCCGCAGCAAATATATAGAACTCTTTGGTGAGACGAATGGAACCTTGTTCCTGATCGATATGTATAACCGCAGGATCCAGATCTTCTCCGGCGGAAGCATGTACCGGACGATCACAACGGCGAAGGCCAATGAGATCACGGATAATATCTATACATATGCGACGAATGGCGATTATTACGCTGCTGCTTCAAACGCATTCAAGCAGATCAAGATTGTTTTAGAAGGCGGCCGTATTGTAACGCCGATGAGATATGCGACGAACGCAGCTTTTGCAGTTGGACTTGCGCTGCTTATCAACTTTATTATCATCACCTCACAGAGAAAGAAGAGCAAAGCTTCCAATTCTCTAACAAGTGCATTGATCCATGATAAGAGAGCTCAGGGAAATTCTGTTGTACGTGGTATTTCCACGATCATGACCAACCAGAAAAGAACGCGTCACGTGGAATCCTCCGGCGGTGGCGGAGGTGGTGGCTTCTCCGGCGGTGGCGGCGGAGGAGGCGGCGGCTTCTCCGGAGGCGGCGGTGGCCACAGCTTCTAGCTTATAGATAGAACAATAAAGGAGTCTCGACTGAGACTCCTTTTTCTTATGCCAGATGTTCTTTTATAAAGGCGCTGACTCCGTTTGCTGCGAGATTTCCGACGAGCGATGAAACCTCATCCAGGCTCCGGGTTCTGTTGGAGTTGAACCATTGATGATATACGGCGATGGTTCCGGTCAGGATGAAATCAAGCAAAATATCGACGTGGCTTTCGTCTACGCCTTTAACCTGCTTCAGAAAGTTTTCCTTGGTTTTCTGCTTCAAAGTGTCTACAACTTTCTGCATTAAGGTTGTGCCGTCTTTGATCGAAAACAGATGCTCATAGAATTCCAGATCTTCATTCATGACGGCGTTCATTTTTTTAAGCGTATCGGAGGGGTCTTCGACATAAGACTTAAAATTGATATCTCCGAAGATGATATCCAGCTTTCCTACCAGCTCGTTTTCAATCTCCTCCACAACCTGGTAAACACCACGATAGTAATTGTAAAATGTTTTGCGGTTGATATCCGCGGTATCTGCAATATCTTTGATCGTGATGTCATTGTAATCTTTTTCTGTCAGAAGCGTTGCGAGCGCATTGCGGATGGCACGTTTCGTTTTTATGACTCTTCGGTCGGTTTTTCTTTCTGTCTTTTCCATATGTCCCTCAATATTGGTAAACAGATTGCGGAATCCGTGGGGAATAATTCCGCGATTTGACAAAATCTGTGTAATTAGCATCAGTAAACGATGCATATGTCCGTTAATTTATTTTCATATTTAATTATAATGCACATGTGTGGCAAAAATCAAGATGTGAAAAAAAGGCACACATGTAAAATATATTCAAACAGGAGTTTGCGATGAAAGACAACATTATAAGCAGAACAGTAGTACGTAAAATGATCCAGTCTGTTATCAAGGATCCGGACAAAAATATCCCGAAAATGCTTTCGATGTTAGAGGCCGCTGACAGAAAGCATGTCAATCAGGTGGTTTATGATAATCTCCGAAAGGGGTTTGAAGATCCGAATAATAACTGGAATATTCTTGTTCATAACCTGATCAAAAATGTAGATCCGGAAGTACTTGAGAGCATGACAATGTCTCTCGGCTTTCATTCTGCAATGGCAAGTATGAATGAGCGTATGGAAAACGTACGGAAGTATCATTGTAACATTCCGTGGGCAGTACTGATGGACCCGACTGCGGCATGCAATCTTCGCTGCACCGGATGCTGGGCTGCAGAGTATGGCAAGAATACATTCTTAAGCTATGAAACCCTTGACCGTATCATTAATGAGGGCACCGCGCTTGGAACTTATACTTATATTTTCTCCGGCGGCGAGCCGACGATGCGGAAGAAGGATCTGATCAAACTGGCGGAAAGCCATCCGGATTGCGCCTTCCTTGCATTTACAAACGGAACGCTGGTGGATGAAGAATTTGCTGATGAATTAAAACGCGTTGGAAACTTTGCGCTGGCATTTTCAATTGAAGGAAGCGAAGCGGATACAGATTTCCGCCGCGGCGAAGGCACTTATCAGGCTGTTATCAGAGCAATGGATATCCTGAAAAAGAAGGGTATCATCTTCGGATTCTCCGCATGCTATACAAGCAAGAACTTAGGCACGATCGGATCAGATGAGTTCATTGATCTCATGATCGATAAAGGGGCACTTTTCGGCTGGTACTTTACATATATCCCGGTTGGCAGAGATGCCGTTCCGGAGTTGATGGCAACAGCTGAGCAGAGAGCAGAGATGTATCACACGATCCGCAGATGGAGGGAGACAAAACCTTGCTTCCTTTTAGACTTTTGGAATGATGGTGAATATGTAAATGGCTGTATTGCCGGCGGACGCCACTACCTGCACATTAACGCAAATGGTGATGTGGAACCGTGTGCCTTCATTCATTACAGCAATGTTAACATCAACGAATGCAGTTTTCTTGAGGCGCTTCAGAGTCCTTTGTTTATGGAATACCATAAAAATCAGCCATTTAATGAGAATTATTTAAGACCGTGTCCGATGCTGGACAATCCGGAAAAACTCCGTATGATGGTGAAAAAATCCGGCGCACATTCTACAGACCTTCTTGCTCCGGAAAGTGCGGAAGAGCTGACGGCTAAAACAGATCCGGTGGCTGAAAAATGGGCAGTCAAAGCAGAAGAACTTTGGAATGATCCGAACGAAGTACGCCATATCGGAAAACAAAAATTATATACACAAGGCCAATAACTATAAGTTTTATCTTATTTTCCTACCCGAGAACAGGCAGCGGCGTCTTTATGTATCTCCAATTTTTCGGCCGATTGCCTGTTGTATTACCAAAAAAAGCGATGCTCTATATGGCATCGCTTTTGCTATCTGATAAAAAACCGACTATTTCATTGAAATGTAAAGTACGACTTTTCCGTCCGGCAGCGTTGCGCAGAAATGCGTATGATCACCAACCGTCTTTTTATTGAACTGTAAAACATTTCCTTCGAAGCACGGAGATTTATATGCGATCTCCATCTCGGAAATCTTAAGCTCCTGCCATTCCTTTGCACCGAAGAGGCTCGCAAAGGCACGGATATAGGCGATGTTATTCATATGTCCGCCAAAGTCGATATCGGTAGAGCGGACGGTGTATGTTGCGAATGGTTCGCCGCCAAAATCACGGTCGAATTTTGTGAAGTCTTCTTCGATCGCAATGTCCGGGATTGCCTGAAATCCTTCCGGATAAAGTTCATCTACGCGGCTGAGCTTTCCGGTTTTCATGTTCATAACAGCCCAAAGCGTTTTTCCGAGAACTAAAGTTTTATCTCCCTGCGTGATGGAATATTCACGGAGGCAGCGGGTCTCTTCCGGCATGCGCGGCCAGGTAGAGACAACCATCTCTTCATTCATATATGGTCTGCGAAGAATTTTAACTTTGGATTTTACTGTCAGCCAGAAAAGATCTTTTTTCGCAAGATCATCTGTTCCACAGCCAAGGAGGGCTGCATGCGGAGCTGCGATATCCATAAATAAAGAGAAGCAGTCCGGTACACTTAAGCGAGCACTGGAGTCTGTGCGGCTCGGATATACGATCATCGGTACATCATATTTGGTGATCATAATCATTCATCCTTTCAATAACAAAAATCATTAAAACGATTATAACTGTTAAAAAGTGAAATGCAAATGGGGAAAGCGAAAAGAAAGTGTGATATATTAGTGGAAATCTTCAAATGGAAAGGCAGAAAAAATGGAAAACAGTTTTGCAAACAATAATGACAAACCGCTGCAGTTTTATAATGCAGAAACGAATTCGATCAAATGGATCGATATTGATACTTGGGAGAGAAGGAGACTTTTCTATAATTATCTCGGAACAGATTTTCCCTATATCATTTTAACAGCAAATGTAGATGTCACAAAGCCTCTGGCATTTGCAAAGAAACACGGTATTTCTTTTAATCTGGTCATGGTATATCTGACGAATAAAACGGTGGATTCCATTGAGAACTACCGCTATCGTTTTATCGATGGAAAGCCGTTCATCATTGACCATACAAGACCGACAATCAACCATCTGAAAAAAGACAGCGACATTTTTGTAATTGGAGAAGGTCCGTGGCCATGCGATGACATTATAGAGTTCTGTAAGATCACGCACGAAAACATGGAGAAGGCGACCGAAGAAGAAAGAGAAGAGCTGCTGCATAATAAACTGGATATTATCAATTACACCAGCATTCCCTGGATTCAGTATACCGGCTTTATCCGCACAATTGCACACAACGGACTGGATAATGCACCGAAGATGTCGTTCGGAAAGTATTTTAAAGATCCGACAAATCCGGGGCATGTCCTGATGCCGGTTTCAAACCAGACACATCACGGTTTAATGGATGGAACCCATGTTGGAAAGTTCTTTAAGAAACTGCAGGAGGCATGTGACGCTTTGGAAATTTAATTCGCTTTTGTCTCGCAGTAGATGCAGCGGTAAATCCGTTTCTCCTTATCTGTTAAACGGAAGACATGCTTTAATTCCTGCTCAACCGAGGTGATGCAGCGCGGGTTCTTACACTTGATAACATCGGTCAAAACCTCCGGGAGTTCCGGTTTGCGCTTTTCTACTAGAGTTCCGTTTTTGATCACGTTAACCGTTGCGTCAGGATCAACATAGCCGATGAGGTCTAAGTCGACCGGGATATCGGCATCGATCTTGATGATATCTTTTTTGCCCATCTTTTTGCTGTTCACGTTTTTGATGATCGCGATGGAGGCATCTAACTGGTCAAGACCTAAAAGGTCATAAAGCGTCATGCCGTTGCCTGCGGAAATGTGGTCGATCACAATACCGTTCTGGATGGAATCTACATTCATAGTGTACCTGCCTCCTTTAATAACATTAAGATAAGAGCCATGCGCATGTACTTACCGTTTAAGACCTGCTTAAAGTAGCATGCTCTCGGATCATCATCGACAGCAACGCTGATCTCGTTTACTCTCGGCAGCGGATGCATGATGATCATATCGCGTTTGGCATCTTTCAGTTTTGCCGGAGTTAAGATGTAGCTGTCTTTTAAGCGAAGATAATCTTCTTCGTTGAAGAAACGCTCTCTCTGCACGCGTGTCATGTAGAGCACATCGAGTTCCGGAATTGCCTCTTCTAAATCGTTCGTCTGTTTGTATGGAATGTTATTTTTCTTTAACACGTCGTTCTTTACATAGCTTGGAAGTTTGAGTTCGTTCGGAGAGATCAGCACGAAGCGGATATCATCATAACGGCTCATCGCATTGATCAAAGAGTGAACGGTACGGCCGAATTTTAAGTCTCCGCAAAGTCCGATCGTAAGTCCGTCAAAGCCGCCTTTTTCACGGTAGATCGTAAGCAGGTCTGCCGTTGTCTGCGTCGGGTGGCAGTGTCCGCCGTCGCCCGCGTTGATGATCGGAACGCCGGTGTTGTTAGATGCAACTAAAGCAGCACCTTCTTTCGGATGGCGCATTGCGATGATATCTGCATAGCAGCTTACGACCTTGATCGTATCGGCAACGCTTTCTCCTTTTGTTGCAGAAGAA
Source organism: uncultured Clostridia bacterium (assembly GCA_946611595.1). Classification (GTDB taxonomy): domain Bacteria; phylum Bacillota; class Clostridia; order Lachnospirales; family Lachnospiraceae; genus RGIG5612. Next base: position 9,091 of record CAMODY010000041.1, read on the forward strand.
GAACCTGCATCTGACATGGAAATAACATGTCCTCCGAGCTCATACATTGCGGCTTCAAAACTGAGCCTTGTTCTCGTGGACGGCTCAAAGAACAGCGTTGCAAGTTTCTTGCCTTCACAAATATGTGCATAGCGCTCCGGTGATGCGATGATGTCCTGCGCGGTTGCGATCAGCTCATCAATCTCACTGACGGAAAGATCTAAAATATCAATAATACTTCTCATTTGTTTCTCCCTATCTTATCCAGCTTTCGTCGGATGGATTGTTGCGGAATGCGATCAGGCGTTCCTTATCTTCCGGCTTGATGTATCCGGTTTCTGCTGCAACCTCAACGATGCAGTCAAAATCTGTAAGAGAGTGATTTGTAATATTGGCTTCTGCCATGCGGTCAAGGCCTTTCTGCATTCCATATGTGAAGATGGACACGATGCCAAGGACATCAGCACCTGCTTCGCGAAGAGCAGTGACAGCGTCAATTGCGCTTCCGCCGGTTGAGATCAGATCCTCAACCACAACGACCTTCTGGCCTTTTTCCAGTTTTCCTTCGATCTGGTTCTGACGGCCGTGGTCTTTTGAACCGCTGCGGACATAGCCCATCGGAAGGCCTAAGATATGTGCGGTGATCGCTGCATGTGCGATTCCGGCAGTTGCTGTCCCCATCAGAACTTCTGCTTCCGGATAGTATTCCTGGATCAGCTGCATTAAACCTTTTTCCACGTGTGTTCTTACTTCCGGCGCGGTCAGCGTCAGACGGTTGTCACAATAGATCGGGCTTTTGATTCCGCTTGCCCAGGTAAATGGCTCTTCCGGACGAAGGAATACTGCCTGTATTTTTAATAAGTCACTTGCAATCTGTTTGTTTAATTCCATAGGAGTCTCCTTTTATTTATTCACCAATAAATTCTCTGCAGCATCTTTCATAGGCTGCGACCGGATCTTCTGCTGCGGTGATCGGACGGCCGACAACGATGTAGTCGGAGCCGTTGATCCTTGCCTGCTCCGGAGTCATGACACGCTTCTGGTCATCTTTTGCACTGTCTGCAAAACGGACGCCTGGCGTTACGGTCAGGAAATCTGCGCCGCAGGCATCATGTACTTTTCCGGCTTCCTGCGGAGAGCAGACAACGCCATCAAGTCCGGCTTTCTTTGCATTCTTTGCATAGTGGATAACAACCTCATCGATCGGCTCTTTGATCAGCAGGTCATTTTCAAGTGCCGCCTGATCTGTTGAAGTCAGCTGTGTTACCGCGATCAAAAGAGGACGTGTTCCGTCAGCTCTTGTAAGTCCTTCAAGAGCAGCTTCCATCATTGCAACCGTTCCGCCTGCATGAAGGTTGCAGATATCAACATCCAATGCGGAAAGAACCGCCATTGCTTTCTTTACGGTATTCGGAATATCGTGAAGTTTCAGATCCAGGAAGATCTTGTGTCCGCGTGCTTTGATCTGGCGGACGATATCCGGACCTGCTCCGTAAAACAGTTCCATACCGATTTTTACAAACGGTTTTTTGCCTGTGAATTTATCTAAGAATTCAAGGGTTGCTTCTGCGCTTGGAAAGTCGCAGGCAACGATTACATCTTTTCCCATACTATATCTCCTTCAAAGTTTCAATTCCATAGCGGTCCATCGCCTCAGGAAGGGCTTCGATGATCTTTGGACAAGCCATCGGATCAACGAGGTTTGCGGCTCCGACCTGAACAGCCGTTGCTCCTGCCATCATCATCTCGAGCACATCTTCCGCAGAAGAGACGCCTCCCATACCGATGATCGGAACATCAACTGCCTGTGCCACCTGATAGACCATGCGCAGTGCGACCGGAAAGATCGCAGGGCCTGAAAGTCCGCCTGTTGTATTTGCAAGCAGAGGTTTTCTGGTCTTAAGATCAATACGCATGCCAAGCATGGTGTTGATCAGGCTGATGGCATCTGCACCTGCATCTACACAGGCTTTTGCCATGGAAACAATATCCGTTACGTTTGGCGTCAGTTTCGCGATGACAGGTTTCGTCGTTACTTCCTTGACCGCTTTCATAACGCTTGCAGCAGCTTCCGGATCGGTTCCGAAACTCATGCCGCCGCCGTGAACGTTCGGGCAGCTGATATTGATCTCAAGCCATCCGACCTGTTCTTCTTTGTCCAGCTTTTCGCTGGTATATACATAGTCGTCCACAGAGAAACCGCTGATGTTTGCCATCACTGGTTTGTGGAAGACTTCTTTTAATTTCGGAAGCTCTTCCTCAATTACTTTTTCTACTCCCGGGTTTTGAAGGCCGACTGCATTCAGCATGCCGCTGCTGCATTCTGCGATGCGCGGCGTCGGATTTCCAAAGCGCGGATCCTTTGTCGTTCCTTTAAAGGAAAAAGTTCCGAGACAGTTGATATCATAGATCTCTGCAAATTCGTAGCCAAAGCCGAAAGTTCCGGAGGCAGGAATTACGGGGTTATCGATTTCTATTCCGCATAAATCAACGCTTAATCTTCCCATAAGATCTCCTCCTTTCTAAGGACCGGGCCATCCTTGCAGATACGTTTATAACCGGTGATCGTTTTACAGCTGCATCCCATGCACGCGCCAAAGCCGCATCCCATACGCTCTTCGAAGCTGAACTGGCCGGAGGTTTCCGCTTTTTTATAAACGGCTTTTAACATCGGCTCAGGTCCGCAGGTATAAATATAGGAGTAGTCTTCCGGCATGACATCGGTAACAAAACCTTTTGCTCCGAGACTTCCGTCTGCGGTTGCTAAGATCACGCGGCATCCGATTTTGTAAAACTCTTCGTCGTAATAAATCTCAGACTTTGTATTAAATCCTAAGATGACTGTCACCATCTTTCCTTCCGCGCGCAGCTGCTTTGCAAGCAGGTACATTGGCGGAACGCCGGCGCCGCCTCCTAAAAGGAGCGGCTTCTCTCCGGCTTCGGAAATGTCGTAGCCGTTTCCAAGACCAGTAAGAGCCTGAACCGTCTCTCCGATCTGCATTTCGGAAAGAACTTTTGTGCCCTTTCCGACAACGGCGTAGATGATCGTCACTTCACCCGGCGCATAATCGCATACCGAAATCGGGCGGCGCAGGAAGTAACCATCAATCTTGAGGTTGATGAACTGTCCCGGCTTTTGGACAGCAAGATCCGGATGGCAAAGAACCATCTTCCACATCTTGTCTGTCAGCTGTCTATTTTCTTTTATTGTTAATCTTAAATCCTGCATATTGTTTTCTCTTTTTATGCGTCGATCGTGGAGATCGTAAGTGTAGTCTCTTCTAAAACATCAAGCAGTACGCGTGTGGTATCTAAAGAAGTTAAGATCACGCAGTTGTTTTCTGCTGTCAGCTGGCGGATCTTAGCACCGTCGCTGTCATCAGACATATCGCCGGCTGCACGTGTGTTGATCACATATGCAATGTGTCCCTGACGGATCGCATCCGGGATATCGCTGCTTCCGTCGCTGATCTTTCCAAGTACGTGGGTGCGGATTCCGTTTTCTTTCAGGAATTCAGCAGTTCCGGAAGTTGCCTGGATGTTGAATCCTAAGTTGTAGAATCTGCGGATCAGCGGAAGTGCTTCTTCCTTATCTTCATCTGCGATCGT
>CAMODY010000042.1 GCA_946611595.1 uncultured Clostridia bacterium
AGGATCTGGTTTAAGAGAACCTGGGAGCCTTCTTTGTCTCTGCTTCGCACTGCGGTACGGAGTTTTCTTTCGATCGCGATCGGATAGGTATAATAATCCGAAGTTTCGCTGGCTTTCATCCGCTCTACATACATAGCATTTAACAAACTATCCTGACGATAGAAATATCTTCCGGCTTTTCCATGGGAAAGATTGGAAAGATTTCCGCTGATTCCGGCTAAAAGTTCCGACATCGCCTGAATTTTCTGCGGTGGAAATTCCGGAACGTTCATGAGCGCATTGATATATTTTTTATTATTTGTTGAAGCTAAAAGATCTTCTTTATTATCAAGGCATACCGGGCCTAAGACAAGGCCTCCGACAAGGTCGCCCTTTTCACTGGCAATCGAGGTACAGATCAGAACCATTTCCTGCGGGCAATGGAAGGTATAAAGACCATCCCAGCGATAGGCTTCTTTACATCCATACGCAAACTGAGCATATCCTTTGCATTCTTTATGCGGACAGAGTTCACATACATCGATACCTTTCTCGCCTTGGTCAGTTTCATAAGATTTCTCTGTCAGATCGACAACAGAACATGGCAGCTCTAGAATCATGCCAAAATGTTTTGCGTATTTTAACGCTTCTTTTTTAAGTGACTTATCCATTTTTCACCCCAAAACCCCGGACTTAATAAAAATCTTCTTTGTAAAAATATTTCATTTTTACATGGCATGTCACAGCTAAAAGTTGGATAATTGTCGGATTTTTATAAGATACTTCCCCTTTTTATTAAAAATATACTACTACAGCATAAAAGAAAGAGCAATATTTTTATATTGCTCTTTCCATTCCTTTTTGTCATAGATCAGACTTTGGTAATTTTATTTAGTTGTTTTCCATATAACTGTCGCTTTATTCTTCAGACGGGTTTTCTTCGGTCGGATTTTCTTCAGATGCCCCCTCTTCCGTTACTGCCTCTTCAGATGTAACGTCTTCAGCCTCTGCCGTTTCTCCTTCCGAGCCTTCTTCCGTCGCTTCATCCTCTAAGAATTCTGCGGTCAGTCTTGCCATGCCGGCAAGTTTTACATTGCTATCTTTGTCGATATTGATGATCTTAACACCCTGGGTGTTTCTTCCGATAACGGAAACGCTGTCTACAGAGGTCCTCATTACAACACCGCCGTTTGTGATCAGCATGATCTGGTCACCATCATTTACTGCGCTTGCCGCAACCAGACTTCCGGTACGCTCTGTTACTTTGTAGCAAAGGACTCCCATTCCGCCTCTGTGCTGCGCTTTAAATTCTTCGAACTTCGTTCTCTTGCCCATGCCGTTTTCGGTTGCAAAGAGAATGTCATCTCCCTGAACGTCTAAGGCAAGTGTGATAACCTCATCTCCATCCGCAAGTTTCATACCGGTGACACCCATGGAAGATCTTCCGGTTGCACGGACTTCTTCTTCGTTGAAACGGATACTCTTTCCGCCCTTGGTGATCAGAACGATCTCGCGCTTTCCATCTGTCATATCAACATCGATGAGTTCGTCATCCTCTCTTAAGCTGATCGCGATGATACCGGTCTGGCGGATATTTGCATAATCTGCAAGCGGGGTCTTCTTGATCAGACCTTTCTTTGTTGCCATCAAGAGGTTTTCTGCATCATCGAACTGCTCAACAACCATTGCTGTTGCAATACTCTCGCCCGGCTGCAGCTGAAGAAGGTTTACGATCGCCGTTCCTCTTGCAGTACGGGAAGCTTCCGGAATCTGGTATGCCTTCAGGAGATATACACGTCCGGTGTTGGTAAAGAACAGCATTCTGTGATGAGCCGTCGTGATGAACATCCTGTCGATCACGTCATCATCGATGGTCTGCATACCCTTGATGCCCTTACCTCCACGGTTCTGCTCCTTGAAGTTGTCGATATCCATTCTCTTGATGTAGCCAAGACGTGTCATTGTGATCACGGTGCTGTCATCCGGAATGAGGTCTTCATCTTCAAGTTCTCCATCATCGATTCCGATTGAGGTCTTTCTCTCATCACCATATTTTTCTTTCATGATGATGATTTCTTCTTTGATCACACCAAGCAGTTTTTTCTCATCTGCAAGAATTGCTTTGTAATATTTGATCTTCTCTAAAAGTTCTGCGTGTTCTTCTTCCAGTTTTTCTCTTTCGAGACCTGTCAGAGCACGGATTCTCATATCAACGATTGCCTGTGCCTGAACATCATCTAAGCCGAAGCGCTCACATAACGCATTCTTTGCATCCTGGGTCGTGCGGCTTCCGCGGACGATACGGATGACTTCGTCGATATTATCGAGCGCGATCAGCAATCCTTCTAAGATATGCGCACGCTCTTCTGCTTTATTGAGATCATATTTCGTTCTTCTGGTAACAACATCCTCCTGATGTTTCAGGTAATAAGAGAGCATTTCCAGAAGATTGAAGATCTTCGGCTCATTATTGACCAGCGCCAGCATGATCACGCCGAAGCTGTCCTGCAGCTGGGTATGTTTATAAAGCTGGTTTAAGATGACATTCGGATTCACATCTTTTCTGAGCTCTATGACCACGCGTGTTCCTGTCTGGTCCGTCTCATCACGAAGGTCTGTGATGCCGTCAATCTTTTTATCTTTATGTAAGTCACCAATCTTTTCGACCAGTTTTGCTTTATTTACCAGATATGGAAGTTCCGTAATAACGATACGGTTCTTTCCGCCTTCCATCGGCTCAATCTCAGAGACCGCACGGATCTTGATCTTTCCACGGCCGGTGCGGTATGCATCTTCGATACCTCTTCTGCCTAAGATTGTAGCGCCGGTTGGGAAATCCGGTCCTTTTACGATTCGCATCACATCTTCGATCGTGGTTTCCGTGTCTGCGATCTTATCGTCAATGATCTTGATGACTGCATCGATCAGCTCCGTCAGATTGTGCGGTGGAATATTGGTTGCCATACCAACTGCAATACCTGTCGTTCCGTTTGCTAAGAGGTTCGGATATCTTGCCGGAAGAACGACCGGCTCTTTTTCCGTCTCGTCAAAGTTCGGAACAAAGTCTACGGTATTTTTATTAATATCGGCAAGCATCTCCATTGCGATCTTGGAAAGTCTTGCTTCCGTATAACGCATTGCAGCTGCGCCGTCGCCGTCTTCGGATCCGAAGTTTCCATGTCCGTCAACCAGCGGATATCTTGTGGACCATTCCTGTGCCATGTTAACTAATGCTCCATAAATGGAGGAGTCACCATGCGGATGGTACTTACCCATGGTATCACCGACGATACGTGCACATTTTCTGTGCGGCTTATCCGGTCCGTTATTCAGCTCGATCATGGAATACAGAACACGCCTCTGTACCGGCTTCAGTCCATCCCTTACATCCGGAAGCGCTCGAGATGCAATAACACTCATTGCGTAGTCGATGTAGGAATTTTCCATCGTCTGCTTCAGATCGACTTCTTCTATTTTGTCAAAGATATGCTCGTCCATTCAGTTCCCCTTTATGCATCTTCATTAAATATCGATGTTTGTTGCGTATTTCGCATTGGTTTCGATGAATTCTCTTCTCGGCTCTACCTCATCACCCATCAGAGTTGTAAAGGTAACATCGAGATCCTGTGGATTTTCGTCATCGATCACAACTTTGGAAAGGATTCTTGTCTCCGGATCCATGGTCGTCTCCCAAAGCTGGCTTGCATCCATCTCTCCAAGACCTTTGTAACGCTGGATCTTGTTCTGATTATCTCTTCCGATTTCCTCTAAGATCTGATTCAATTCCGCATCACTGTATGCATAGTACTGTTTTTTATTTCTTGTTACCTGATACAGCGGAGGTTTTGCCAGATATACATGTCCTTCTTTGATCAGCTCCGGCATGAAGCGGTAGAAGAAGGTAAGAAGGAGCGTTGCAATATGTGCACCATCGACATCGGCATCGGTCATGATGATGATCTTGTGATATCTCAGTTTGGAAATATCAAAGTCTTCATGGATACCGGTTCCGAAAGCGGTGATCATCGTACGGATCTCAGCATTTCCTAAGATACGGTCAAGTCTTGCCTTTTCTACGTTTAAGATTTTTCCACGGAGAGGAAGGATCGCCTGCGTCTTACGGATTCTTGCTTTCTTTGCACTTCCACCCGCAGAGTCTCCCTCTACGATAAAGATCTCACAGTTTTCCGGATTTTTATCGGAGCAGTCTGCCAGTTTTCCGGGAAGGCCGCCGCCTGCAAGCGGACTCTTACGAGTAGCTTCTCTTGCTTTTCTTGCAGCATCCCTTGCGCGCTGGGCAAGAAGCGATTTTTCGCAGATCATTTTTGCAATCTGCGGATTCTGCTCAAGGTAATAGGTCAGCTGTTCACTCACGATAGATTCCACAGCTGCTCTTGCTTCGCTGTTTCCAAGTTTCTGTTTTGTCTGTCCTTCGAACTGAGGATCTTCCACTTTTACGGAAACGATCGCACTTAAACCTTCACGGATATCTTCACCGGAAAGATTGGATTCTTTTTCTTTTAAGATTTTGTTGTTACGTGCATAGTCATTGAATACACGGGTCAGCGCTCTCTTTAATCCCTCAAGATGGGTACCGCCTTCCGGTGTATTGATATTGTTTACGAAAGTATAGATACCTTCGTTATAACCATCGTTGTGCTGCATTGCCACTTCTACGGCAACACTGTTTTTATTTCCTTCAAAATACAGGATGTCTTCGTATAAAGGAGAAGAAGTCCGGTTGATATAAGCAACGAATTCTTTGATACCACCTTCATAGTGGAAGGTCTTCTCCTGCTCTTTTCCTTCTCTGGTATCAATGAGGTTGATCTTCAGACCTTTTGTAAGGAAGGCCATCTCACGAAGTCTTCTCTGAAGAACTCCAAAATCATAAACGGTCTCTTCGAAGATCTCGCGGTCCGGAAGGAAGGTGATGGTAGAACCTGTTTTTTCTATCGGGCATTCACCTAAAATTTCAAGATCATGCTTACGATGTCCTCTGGAATATTCCTGATGATGGACTTTTCCTTCTCTGTAGATCGTAACATCAAGGTGTTCGGAGAGAGCATTAACAACAGATGCGCCTACACCGTGCAGACCACCGGATACCTTATATCCTCCACCGCCGAATTTTCCGCCGGCATGCAGTTTTGTAAATACCAGCTCGACAGCGGAAACGCCTTCTTTATGGTTGATACCTGTCGGAATTCCACGTCCATTATCCTCAACGGTAATGGAATCATCCGGATTGATCGTGACGGTGATCTCCGTACAATATCCGGCAAGCGCTTCATCGACAGCATTATCTACGATTTCGTATACCAGGTGGTGAAGACCTCTCGAAGAAATACTTCCGATATACATACCCGGACGTTTTCTTACGGCTTCAAGTCCTTCGAGCACCTGGATATTATCCGCGCCGTACTCTTCCGTTACTTCTGTGTCTCTTAAATCTTTGTTTTCTGCCATTCTTTATCCTTCTTATCTTTCTGTTACTGTAGCTTCTTTGATATAAAACTTTTTCGCAGTACCAATTTCATTTTCTATAAATTCATCCATACCAGTACAAGTGATGATCGTCTGGGTATCTCCCATTCCTTTCAGGAGTTTTTCCTGCCGGTTTCGGTCGAGTTCCGAAAGAACATCGTCTAAGAGTAAAATCGGTTTTTCTCTTTTTGCCTCTTCGATCATTTTGATCTCTGCAAGCTTTAAGGAAAGCACGCAGGTGCGCTGCTGCCCCTGACTTCCAAAAATCTTAAGGTCTTTTTCCTGCTCATAAAAAAGCAGATCATCTCTATGCGGGCCGACCGAAGTATTTTTATAAATCTTATCCCTCTCCCTGTTCCTTAAGAGTTCTTCATAAAACTCTTCTTCGGAAACAGAAGGATCATAGATCAGCTTCAGTTTTTCCCTTCCTTCAGTCAGATCATAGTGAATATCAAAGATACAATCATTGATTTCTTCTATGAATTTTCTCCTCCGACTGATGATTTTTGCCCCAAATTGAACTAACTGCAGATCCCAGATATCGAGTGTTTCCAGTAATTCATCCTTTTTGTCTGCAGCACTATCCAATTTTTTCAGCAGTTCATGCCTTTGTTTTAATATTTTGGAATAATTGATCAGATCTTCGACATAGATTGGATCAATCTGACATAATTCCTGATTGATAAAATTTCTGCGGTGGGACGGTCCCCTTTTGATCAGTTCCAGATCTTCCGGAGAGAAAATTACGACACTGACTCTTCCATAGAGTTCACTGATCCTTTTGATTGGAATCCGGTTTACCGCAATTCCCTTTCCTCCGGACTTTTTTAAATGGATATCGATCCGTTCTGTAAGACCGTCTTCCGAAAATTCACCTTTTATATGAGCTTCATTACATCCAAGGCGGATGATCTCATGCTCTTTGCTGCGCCTGTGACTTTTTCCAAGACCGCACATATAGATGCTTTCTAAGATATTTGTCTTTCCCTGCGCATTTTCTCCGTAGATAATATTGACTCCCGGATCAAACGATATGGACAGCGATTCATAATTTCTGTAATTTTTCAGTTCCAGCGTATTTATTCGCATATAAGAATCGTCTCTCCGTTATAATCTACGCGGTCTCCGTTTCTTAATTTTTTTCCTCTCTGGTATTCCACCTCACCATTCACAGACACCAAGCCATCTGCAATCACCATTTTTGCATCGACTCCGCTGCCGACAAGACCTGCAGCCTTCAGTGCCTGTCCAAGTTTGATATATTCTTCTCTTAAGAAAATCTTTTCCATCTTATCTGTTGATATTTACAGGCAGAATGATGTAAATATATTCTCCTTCTTTACTCTTGATGAAGCATGGTGCATTGGAATTTACAAAGTAGATTGAAATTTCCTCATCATCGATAACTTTCAGCGCTTCAATGAAAAATCTCGGGTTGAAACCAATCACAAGATCCTTACCCTCTTTGTTGATGTAAAGATGGCTGTTCATAGAACCAACGGAAGAAGAAATATCGATATTCATCTCTCCATCCTGGATATCTAAGATGACCGGCTTCTTCTCGCCTTCTCTTGTAAGAGTAAAAGCTCTGTCGATACTGTTGAAGAAATCGCTGCGATTTACTTTTACAGAAGTCTCATAATCAGAAGAAATCATCTGCTCAACGTTGAAATATTCTCCCTCAATCAGACGGGAAACAACAACGGTACTTCCAAATGCAAACTTGATAAATTTCTTATCAAAAGTAATATCTACGACGTCTTCTTTTTCAGAACCTAAGATTCTGCTGATCTCATTTAAAGTTTTTCCGGGAACGATGACTTTGCAAGGAGCATATTCCATTGCCAGCTCTTCTTTTCTGATAGAAATTCTGTGGCTGTCTAAGGAAACAACTTTGATGGTCTTTCCATCGATTTCAAATAATTCACCTCTCATGATGGCATTCGCATCATTTTGAGCAATTGAAAAGATCGTCTGACGGATCAGCTCTTTTAAAGTGTACTGAGAGATAGAAATCTTATTTTCTGTATTGGTCTGTGGAAGCTCCGGAAACTCGTTCGGATTATTTCCATTCAAGACGAATTCGGAATCTTCACAGGTCACTTTCATTTTATAATTGGAACTTGTATCAAGCGTTACCTGGTTATCAGGCAGCTTTCTTACGATTTCACTGAAAATTCTCGCATTGATCGCAATCTTACCAGGACTTTCGATTTTTCCTTCGATAGAGGTCTCAATACCCATATCGTTGTCGTTGGTAATAATGCGGATATCTCCACTTGCATCAATCAGAAATGATTCCAAAATAGGAAGCGTTGTTTTTCCCGGAACTGCACGAAGTGCGATATTGATTCCGTTCAAAAGATCATTTTTGGAACAGGTGATTTTCATGTGTGTAATTCTCCTTTCAAAGCTATCGCTTGATAAATATATATATAATTTTAAGACGTCGTCTTATTAGTCTCTGTGAATATGTGAAAATGGCGGATATTCCTTGAAAACTAAGCATTTCTTCCTGTTTATAACCTCGTATACAGTTTTGGAAGAATCTGTTGATAGATTTTTCTTAAAATTTCCTTATTTTTTCATTCACCTTTTATCAACAAGAAAGAAACAATCTAAAGCTTGATATGTGAATAAGAGGTGGAATCAGGAAGGGATGATTTTTTTCTTTAAAATTTCAACATCACTTCTGACTTTGTCGTTTTCTTCTATTTCTTTCTGTATTTTTTCATATCCGTGAATGATTGTGGTATGATCTCTGTTTCCTAAATTCTTTCCTATTAAAGAAAGGGCCACATCTGTTAAGGTACGGCAAAGATACATGATCAGCTGTCTTGGATACACGATATCCTGGCTTCTCTTTTTTGATACGATATCGGAAACAGAAACATTAAAATGTTCAGCGACGATCTTAATGATCATATCCGGAGTGATTTCTTTTTGTGCCTCGATGATGATGTCCTGAAGGACACTTTCTGCAAACGGAAGCGTAATAGGAGAAGAAGTCAGCTTGGAGTATGCGATAATCTTCGTTAAGCCGCCTTCCAGTTCTCTGATATTGGAACTTACGTTTTCTGCAATATAATCCACAACTTCTGCCGGGATTTCAGGAGCATTTTCCAGTTCAATCTTTTTCTTAAGGATTGCAACACGTGTCTCATAGTTCGGAGACTGAATATCAACCGGAAGGCCCCATAAGAAACGGGAACACAGTCGCTCTTCTAAGTTATCGATTTCCTTTGGAGGTTTATCCGAGGAAATGATGATCTGCTTTTTATTTTCATACAGAGCGTTGAATGTGTGGAAAAATTCCTGCTGTGTGCTGGCTTTTCCACTGATGAACTGGATATCGTCGATTAAAAGGACATCCACGTTTCTGTATTTTTCCCTGAAGAGGGTATTTGCCATAGGATTGTCGTTGCTGGAGCGGATTGCATCAATGATCTCGTTTGTGAAGGTTTCACTTGTGATGTATAAAACCTTCATGTCCGGATTGCGCTGCAAAATAAAATGTGCGATTGCCTGCATGAGATGCGTTTTTCCAAGACCTACACCACCGTAGATATAAAGAGGGTTGTAGATTTCTGCCGGAGATTCCGCAACTGCTAAGGCAGCAGCATGTGCTAAGTTGTTATTTTCTCCTACAACGAAAGAAGAAAAGGTATATTTTGGATTGAGGCCTGCTTTTTCAAAAATATCCATCTGATCCTTGCTGTCGTTTAAAGCAGTAATCTTTTCTTTCAGCTGATCAGGAAGGACAAATTCGATTTCAAAAGGCTCTCCTACAACTTCTTCTACGCAGACCTTAAGAGGGAGATAATATTTCTTTTTTATGTACTGCAGACCGATTGACTCTTCCGGAACGACGATGATTATGGTATTGTTCTCTACAGAAACCACTTCCAGAGGAAGAAGCCAGGTTTTAAAAGATACATCAGAAATATCATGTTCCTGCTTTAAATGCTCTAAAATTGCAGGCCATTGTTCTTTTATGGTCTCTAACATAAAAACTCTCCACTTACAAGAAATAAAGCGGTTTGAATCGCCGCTTAAAATGTTATAGCTATTATATTATATATAAGGAAAGAATTCAATAAAATACTGTGGAAAACCATCCACAAAAGGTAGTGAAAAAGCTGTGGATAAAATTGTGGATAATTCTTTTAAAAATAGTTTTTAACATTTTATCAACAGAATGTGGATAAATTTTAAACTGGAAAAGTATACAGAATTTATCGTATTTTCAGGGACTTTTTGAATTTCAAAAAAAGTAATACACAGGATCTGTGTTTTCAGAGTGAGTTTACAAAATATAGATGTGCACATAAAAAGCCTGAAAAGTGGATAAATACAGTAAAATCAGGGCTTGACGAGGAAAGATAGTTCGCATATAATTGTTTTGCTGTTTTTCCAACAGTAGAAAAGGAGGTGGAAGTCTCATGAGTAAAATGACATTTCAGCCGAAAAAAAGATCAAGAGCAAAAGTTCATGGTTTTAGAGCAAGAATGAGCACCCCGGGCGGAAGAAAAGTATTAGCTGCACGGAGAGCTAAAGGAAGAAAAGTATTATCAGCTTAAGACCACCTAATAAGAAAGGTGGTCTTTCTTCTTTAACGTTCAGGGAGGATTTTTAAATGCGTAATATAGACAGCTTAAAAAATACTTCCGAATTTAAAGAAGTTTATGAGAAGGGGACGTCTAAGGCGAACAAATTACTGGTACTTTATGTACTGGAAAAAGAAGGCGGAAAGAAATTAGGTATTTCCGCGAGCAAAAAAATCGGAAACAGCGTCGTTCGGCACAGGACAGCCCGCCTGATCAGAGAAAGTTATGTGGCGGTAAAAGACCGTCTTCCGGAAGATTGCAGATTCGTGGTCGTTGCCAGACCTGCGATCAAAGGAAAAAAGCAACCCGAAGTGGAAGATGCCTTGCTCCATTTATGCAGGCTCCACAAACTCATAAAACAATGATTAAAAAGTTTTTAATAGCTGGAATCAAGTTTTATAGAAAGTATCTTTCCGGGTTAAAAAGATATTCACATTGTAAATATTACCCTACCTGTTCTCAGTATGCCATCGAGGCAATCGAGAAGTATGGTCCGCTTAAAGGACTCGGCCTTGCAATCTGGCGAATCTTAAGATGCAATCCGTTCTCCAAGGGTGGTTACGACCCGGTACCATAAGGAGGAAATCTATCCGTGTTTAATTTTTTACTGGCAGCATCCAGCTGCGCCGGCTCTTCTGCAGGTGGCGCGGGCTGTTATGATTGGCCGATTATTAAGCAGATCGTTATTGTTTTCGGATGGGCTATTGAGTATATCTACAGATTCTTAGATCTGATCGGTATTGCAAATATCGGTCTGGTTATTATTCTGTTTACGCTCGTTGTAAAATTCATTCTTTTACCTTTAACGATCAAACAGCAGAAGTTTTCCAAGCTGACATCTATCATGCAGCCGGAAATCAAAGCAATCCAGAAAAAATATGAAGGCAGAAGAGATAATTACTCTATGCAGGCAATGCAGGAAGAGACAAAAGCTGTCTATGCGAAGTATGGTGTTTCCCAGATGGGTGGCTGCCTGCAGACCTTTATTCAGATGCCTGTCATCATCGCCCTTTATGGTGCGATCCGTCAGCTGCCGACTTTGATCGATGCGCTGGCACAGCCGCTTGAGAAAATCGTTAATATCTTAAACAACAGCGGTCTTGATTTTTCATCTATCGCATCAGGACTTGGTAACAGTGAAGTCGCTGTAAATACACAGATGACGACACTCTACTCTCTTCCAATGAAGAGCTGGGATGCGCTGACAGCTATGTTCAGTGGTGCAGATGCAACGGCGATCACACAGGCTCATCAGCAGATGCAGTCCGTCAACGGCTTTTTAGGATTTGACTTAAGCCAGACACCGTGGAATTTAATGCTTGGCGGCGGAATCGGAATCATCGCAGTATTGATTCCGTTGATCGCAGGTGCATCACAGTGGCTTTCCATGAAGCTAACACAGGCTAAAGGCGGAAATACAGCTGGTGATACCACAGCTGCAACAATGAACTCCATGAGCTATGTTATGCCGCTGATTTCTGTATTCTTCTGTTTCACATTCAATGCAGGCATCGGTCTTTACTGGGCAGCAAGTTCCCTGTTCCAGGTCGTACTGCAGATCTTTATCAACCGTCATTATCGTAAGATCGATATGGATGAGTTTGTTAAGAATAATCTTGAAAAAGCAGAAGAAAAAGCAAAGAAGAAAAGAGAAAAGAAAGGCGTCAGTGCCAATACTCTTTATCAGGCTGCAAATACAAGCACAAAGAATATCGAGCAGGCTCCGGCAAACAGCAACCCGAATTCTATTGCTGCCAGAGCAAACTTAAATGTTGCCGATTCAAACACCAAGAAAACTGCTCCACCGGCAAATTCCCTTGCAGCAAAAGCAGGAATGGTACAGCAGTACAACGAAGAACATGGTGATGTACCGGATACAAATGGCAAAACGCAGCGGAAAAAATATAAGAAGTAGTTCAGGAGGCAGACATGGAGTATAGAGAATTTACTGCTAAGACCGTCGACGAAGCGATCACAGAAGCTACCGTCGCATTCGGTACTACCAGTGATAAGATAGAATATGAAGTTGTAGAAGAAGGAAGCAGCGGACTTTTAGGACTGTTTTCCAAAAACGCAGTAATCAAAGCAAGATGCAAAGATACTATGGCAGATCAGGTCAATGCATTCATTATGGAAATGCTTGATAAAATGGAAATGCCGGCAGAGGCTGAGATCGCGATTGATGAAGAAGAAAAAGTGATCAACATCAATCTGACTGGCGAAGACACAGGTGATCTGATCGGAAAGCGCGGTGCAAACCTTGACGCTATGCAGTATCTGATCAGTATCGTTGTGAACAAGAATTCCGAGGATTACTACAGAGTAAAACTTGATACAAAGGAATTCCGTGAAAGAAGACAGAAGACTTTAGAGAATCTTGCAAAGAATGTTGCATCCAAAGTAAAAAAGACCAGACGGAAAGTCGTACTCGAGCCGATGAATCCGTACGAAAGAAGAGTCATCCACTCCTATCTTCAGGCTGATAAAAATGTCACAACGAAGAGTGAGGGCGAGGAGCCGAACCGGAGAGTGGTTGTTTTCTACAAACGATAGTA